>NZ_CEEDEA010000009.1:0-208259 GCF_979253755.1 Methylobacterium sp. AC315 | reverse complement strand
TCGGTGAGCACAACCAAAGCCCACGACCCTTCGTCTGGACCAAGCCCGCCGCCGCCATCTTCGACGCCCTCAATCGAGCCCCTGAACCATCCGTCTGAGTCAGTGCACTAGGCCAGCCAGGAACGAGCGCGGTGGACGATGGGGATACCGCCTGGAATGATTTGAACGTGTCCCTTGCAACTCGCTGCAGCACATGGCGTCAACCGGCCCAATGAATGCATTTTTCACTTCGTGTCAGATGACTATATTCAAAAATAAAGTAACCATAAACTGATTTTTATTACAATCGAATTAATAAACATTCAAGCAAATTAATCACTTATTATTTACAATCATGGGTGATATTCAATATTTTACAATAATCGAGATCTCAAAAACTTGTCTAGAAGTAAAGTTTCATTGACGACAGACTTTCTTGCCGCGGCTGCTTCTTTAGTTGAAATTCGTTGATACTGCCCAAAATCTCGTCGATCTGCAGCTTTAAGTGCCGCAATCACCAGTCTGGGCTATAGACCGCGCTATAAGATGAATGATTGGCACCCCAAGCTGGATCGACCATCTTATTTAGCGCTTTTCTTGCAATTTCTACACGTTGTTGACGTTCTTCATGGGGAAATTCTGGGCATCCAAGAACGCCGATACATGCCGATAGACAGGCTCGATACTGTCCTGTATTAAAAGCTATCACAGAAAACTTATCCATCAATCCATAATTATACATCCAATGCTGCACAAAAAGTCCTTCCGTTGGCGGCGATAGTCCAAGCCCCGATTCTGCATAATGGTACGCTTCGACGTAGCGCTGTTTATCCTGGCAATATCGACTGACGTAATACATCGCCTCGACTCGGCGAGGATTGATCGCGATAGCTTTATCGAAGCACGCAATAACTTCATCAAATGGATCGCCAAGATTGTCCATCAACAGGGCGGCACCCAGATAACTGATGTAGATTTCTTCCTCCCAAAAGCCCATTGTCGTACGATGGAGGTAGGCCTGCAGGGCCTTGCGTTTTTCGCCGCAATCGCGATAACTATTTGCGAGATAGTACGTGTAGCGCGATAATAGAAATGGGTCTTTTTCGATTTTGAGAGCTTTTTCAAACAGCTCAGCGTCACGTACATACGTGCTCTCATCGCGACGCCGCGCGCCATCGTGACCCCGCCGCATTGCGAGCGGCAACGTGTCAGTCCAGACCAGTTCTTTACATTCTGCAAACTCGTGCAGGACGCCCCGATAACGCCAAGGAAACGCGTTTTTGAACAGCTGCGTCCGTGGGTACCGCATAGTGGTGTCATGAATTTGTAGGGTGTACCCGGGAGCATCGAGATTTGGCAGTTTGTAGTCGGCTGGAATGGTCATTCCGCCTTGGGCGGTGATCAGTTCATCATCGGCATCGATGACGAGCGTGTAATCGCCGTGTGGTCGAGCGAGTTCAAGCGCCTCGGTGCGGTTGTGACCAAAGTCGACCCATGGACGCTCCAGCAAGGTGCCCGGCACATCGGACATGGCGGTACGAATGATGTCCTGGGTTCCATCGGTTGAACCGGTATCTACAATTACCCAATGATCAATAACGGCACGTACAGAGTCGAGACAGCGCAGGATAACCCGAGCTTCGTTCTTGACAATCATTGACAAGCAAACTTTTTGACCAGAAGAAGTCATCGTGGAGATACTTTCGGGCGAAGTGATACGCCGCTTCCGTTGGTGGTGATTCCAGTTTGTACCGCGACGATGCGACATTCGCAAAGCGGTGGCGCCCCGGTACGCTGGAAGCTCACTGAGATCCGCCGGATATCTTTGCCTGATTAAACGAATAGATATTGTAATGTATAACTTAATATATTATAATATCCATAATTTAACCATTTATTTAGCAAAAATCCTATTGATATCTTCGAAGCATTTAGGATTTAGACGTTTGATCTTATTCGCCTTTGAACGGGAACGCTCCGATCTAATGCACCCGCGACCATGCCATCACCATCTCACCCCACCGCGCGCGAAGCCTCGCGCACTTGGCGGGTGGCGCGATCAACCTGCTCGCTGGCCTGGGCGATCGTGTCCATGCCGGCCGCGATGGTCGAGACCCCATGGGAGACCGTCTGCATGCTGCCGGACATCTCGCGTGTGACCGCGGATTGCTCCTCCACGGCCGCGGCGATGGTCGAGGAGACGTCGCTCAGGGTCCGGATCGTGCCCTGGATGGTGTCGATCGCGCCCACCGCTTCACGGGTGGCTGATTGGGCGGCAGCGATCTGACCGCGGATCTGGTCCGTGGCGCGACCCGTCTGTTCGGCCAGAGCCTTGACCTCGGAGGCGACCACCGCGAAGCCGCGGCCGGCCTCGCCGGCTCGCGCCGCCTCGATGGTCGCGTTGAGTGCGAGGAGGTTCGTCTGCGCTGCGATACCGGCGATGAGCCCGACCACATCGCCGATCTGCGTGGCCTGATCGCTCAAGCCGGCGACGATGCTACCGGTCTGCTGCGTCTGGGTCACGGCCTGGCCGGCCATCGACGCCGCATGGCTCACCTGCTGGCTAATCTCGCTGACCGAGATCGAAAGTTGCTCGGCGCCGGACGCCATGGCCTGGATATCGACGGATACGCGGCCGGCAGTGGCGGCCGCTGTACCGCTTTGCCGCGTGACGTCCTCGACGGCTCGGCCGATCGCGTCGAGGTCGGCACCGATCGCCTGCTGGGCCTCGGCGCGGCGCTGACGCTCTCGGACGTGCGCGGTGATGTCGGTGGCGAACTTGACGACCTTGACCGGTCGTCCACTCGCATCGTTGATCGGGTTGTAGGTCGCCTGGATCCAGACGTCGCGGCCGCCCTTGCCGATCCGGCGGTACTCGGCAGATTGGAACTCGCCGTCCGCCAGCGCTGCCCAGAAAGCGCGATAAGCCTCGCTCGACCGTTCCACGTCGGTGACGAACAGCCCGTGGTGGCGTCCGACGATCTCGTCGAGCCGGTACCCAACGGCGTCCAGGAAATTCTGGTTTGCGCTCAGGATCGTCCCATCGAGCGAGAAGGCGATCACCGCCTGCGACCGGTGAAGGGCGGCGATCTGGCCGTCGAGGTCGAGGGCGCGCAATTTCTGCGACGTGATGTCGGTGGCGAACTTGACGATCTTGGTCGGCCTGCCGGCACGATCGAGCACCGGGTTGTAGCTCGCCTGGATCCAGACCTCGCGGCCGCCCTTGGCGATACGCTTGTATTCCGCGGTCTGGTAGGTGCCGAGCCGCAGCTTATCCCAGAACAGGCGATAGGCCTCGCCCTCGCGCTCCGCGGGGTCGACGAACAGACCATGGTGGCGACCGCGGATCTCCGCGAGGGAGTAATCCATCACCGCCAGGAAATTCGCGTTGGCATCCAGAATGGTGCCGTCCAAGGCGAATTCGATCGTCGCGAGCGACCGGCTCAGGGCCGCCAGTTTGGCGTCCCGGTCGCGCGCGCCCACCAAGCGATTGAACATGATGTCCTCCGGAAGCTCTGACGGGATGCGCGGCGCGTTCGCGCCGGGCGTCGCGGTTTTTCTTCAGGCGGCTGTATCAAGAGCGTATTGACTGCAGGTTAAACGGTCGAACGCGAGATAAACGGCGCCTGCTCGGCCTGCATGCGGCGTCCAACTCAGAGTTTTTAGGGGCGCACGCAGGGGTTGCATGCGTAAATGTCGCCGCTTGATCTATGATACGTCTCTCTGCCGAACTCCGTCGATAGTTATACACTCGGTCGTAGTCGATCGGTACACCTGCCGCGCATCGGGCACGATCGCTTCGGCCACCCCGCGGTCATTCGGACCGCGATGCCCCTTGGTTGCCGAGACATCCCCCAACCACGCGAAATATCGCGGATTCATCCGATCGGGCCGCGCATCTTCGGGCGCGCCCGGTCGGTCGGACCTGTCTGGCTCACGCGGTTCTGCAACGTCTCCGTGCATTGCACGCGTACCCGTCGCTCACTGCAGGGCCGTTACGATCGCGAGGATTTGAGAAGCGCGCATCGCTGGATCGGCCCAGCCGTTCCGAAACGAAGCAAAGGACGCCCGCTCAGCCAGTTCGGCCGATCGTGGCTTCGATCCGGCCGGAGGGCTCGTCCGTGGGAAGGAACACCGTTCCGGGATTGTCCAATCCGAACGGACTGAGATCGATCGGCACGTAGTGCTTGTTCGGCATCACGAAGGCGATCTCGGCCACCTCCGGAACCGCTTCGAGCGCAGCCTCGCCCATCCGATACATGCTGTCCTGCACGCCGCGGCTGTAACTCGTCCCGAACACCGTCAGCAGCGTCGAGAGGATCCGCGCGTTCGCGACCTCGTGATCCGCCGGAGCCGACGACCAGGTCCAGGTCGCATCCATGCTTGTGGCGGCGATACGGTCGGTGGCGTCCGGCAAGGTGCGGTAGCCGTCTGCGACGAAGCCGGTCCAACCGGATTGCGTGGTCTTCATGAAGGTGTAGCCGCGCAAGCCCGACGACAGGATCGACCCGGACCGGTCGGCGTGGAGCCCGACGAAGCCGAAGCCGTTGCCGTCGCGGGTAAAGGTATGGCCGTGCGGTATTCCTGCGATGACATGGCGGAGCCAGCGAGTCTCCTCGGCCTCGATCGCCACAGCCTCGACCTGAGGGTAGGTCGCGAGCAGGACCTGCGCCACGGCAGCCACGAAGGCTTCCGCATTCAGGGACGGGTTCTTGACCGCCGTCACGTTGACGATGTTCTTCACGCTGTCCGTGGCGATGCAGGCCCGGTTGTCGCCCCGTGTCCAGGCGTCCTCGAATCGCCCGGTCAGGATCACGGACAGCGTCAGCTCCCGCGGCACATGGTGGTCGCCGGACCGGGTCAGCCGCAGGACACGGACCCGATCCTTGCCATACCGCGATGCTGTCAGAGCCATGATGATCTCCGAGAGGATGTTCGAAGCGTGAGCTTAGGACCGGAGGCGCCGTATCTCTACCGAGTCCCTTGACCGACTCGGCACATCGGCCGGCATATGGTGCGGTCGAGCGGCATCGGCGCGACCCACGGACATGGAGGGCGTGTGGACCTCAACACGATCGAGACCGTCCTCCGCCCGAACGCGCGCGCCGAGCTGCCGAATTGGCAGGATGGCGACGCCTGTCTGGCCGGTGGAACCTGGCTGTTCTCGGAGCCGCAGCCGACGACGCGGCGTCTCATCGACCTGACATCGCTCGGCTGGACGCCGCATACCGTTGGTTCCGACGGCGTGACGCTGGCGGCGACCTGCACCATCGCCCAGCTCGACCGGCTGGAACTTCCGGCGAACTGGATTGCGGCTCCCCTGGTCGGGCAATGCTGCCGGGCCCTGCTGGGGTCGTTCAAGATCTGGAACGTCGCGACGGTCGGCGGCAACCTGTGCATGGCGCTGCCCGCCGGGCCCATGACCGCGCTGGCCGCCGCTCTCGAGGCGACCTGCGTGGTCTGGGCGCCGGACGGTGGCGAGCGTCGTCTGCCGGTCACGGAGTTCGTCCTCGGGCCGCAGCGGAATGCCCTGCAGCCGGGGGAGATCCTGCGCAACGTGATCATTCCGGCCGCGGCTCTGATGCGCCGGACCGCGTTCCGGCGCATCAGCCTGAGCCCGAACGGCCGTTCCGGGGCGCTGCTGATCGGAACCAGGGGATCCGACGGCACCTTCGCGCTCACCGTCACCGCCTCGATCCGCCGACCCCTGCGCCTCACCTTCGCCGGCCTGCCGGATAGCCGGCAGCTTGCACGGGCGCTTGATGCCGCGATCCCGGACGACCTCTGGTACGACGACGTCCACGGCCGACCGGATTGGCGCGCGCACATGACCCGCCACCTCGCGGAGGAAATCCGCGACGCGCTGGCCGACGAGGCTGCGGCATGAGATTCACCGTCAACGGCCACGCGCATGCCGGCGAGCCGCGACCCGGCCAGTGCCTGCGCACCTACCTGCGCGAGTCCGGCTGGTACGGCGTCAGGAAGGGGTGTGACGCCGGCGATTGCGGCGCCTGCACGGTCCATCTCGATGGCGAGCCGGTGCATAGCTGCCTGGTCCCGGCCTTCCGCGCGGAGGGCCGCAGCGTCACCACCATCGAGGGTCTAGCCGGTCCCTGCCGTCCCGGCGATTCGACGCCCGACGCGATCCATCCGGTGCAGGCCGCGTTCCTCGCGGCCCAAGGCTTCCAGTGCGGTTTCTGCACGTCGGGCATGATCATGACCGCCGCGACCCTGAACCAGGGGCAGAAGCAGGACCTCGGCACGGCCCTGAAAGGGAACCTGTGCCGCTGCACCGGATACCGTGCCATCCGGGATGCCATCGGCGAGATCGCCCATCGCGATGTCGCCGGGGAGGGGGACCCGATCGGCCGGAACCTGCCGGCCCCGGCTGCGCCCCTGGTGGTGACCGGGCGGGCGCGCTTCACCCTCGACGCGCCGCCGAAGGGCGCGCTGCACGTGAAGGTACTCCGCTCGCCGCATGTCCATGCCCGCATCGTCGCGATCGACACCGCGGAAGCAAGCGCCGTCCCGGGGGTCGTCGTGGTGCTGACCCACGCGGATGCGCCGCAGCAGGCGTTCTCCACTGGCCGCCACGAAGACCCGCGCGACGACGCCGCCGACACGCGGGTCCTCGATTCGGTGATGCGGTTCGTCGGCCAGCGGGTCGCGGCGGTCGTGGCCGAAACCGAGGCCGCCGCGGAGGCCGGCTGCCGGGCTCTGCACGTTACCTACGAACTGCGACCGGCCCTCCTCGATCCCGCTTTGGCCCTCGCCGGGGATGCCCCGATCATCCACGATCCGGGGGACCGGCCCGGCGCCGACGCGCCTCCGTTGGCGCGCCATCCGAACCTGGCTGCGGAGGTGCATGGCCAGATCGGTGACGTGGATGCGGGCTTCGCCGAGGCCGATGTCGTCTATGCGGAGACGTTCCGATCACAACGGGTCCAGCACGTCGCCCTGGAGACGCACGGCACCGTCGGGTGGCGCGGCCCCGATGGGCGCCTGACGCTGCGCACCAGCAGCCAGGTGCCATTCCTGACCCGCGACGCCCTATGCGACCTGTTCGGACTTGGACGGAACACGGTGCGGGTGCTGTGCGGCCGGGTCGGCGGCGGTTTCGGTGGCAAACAGGAGATGCTGACCGAGGATCTGGTCACGCTCGCGATCCTGCGCACCGGCCGGCCGGTGGTTTGGGAGCTGACCCGCGAGGAGCAGTTCATCGCGACCACCACCCGCCACCCGATGCAGGTCGCCGTGAAGGTCGGCGCCCGCCGGGACGGGCGGCTCACGGCGATCAGCCTCGACGTGCTCTCCGATACCGGCGCCTACGGCAACCATGCCGGCGGCGTGATCCACCACGGCTGCAACGAGGTGCTGGCCGCCTATACCTGCCCGAACAAGCGGGTCGACGGCCGTGCCGTCTTCACCAACACGGTGCCGTCGGGCGCCTTCCGGGGCTACGGGCTGAGCCAGACGATCTTCGCCGTCGAATCGGCCCTCGACGAAGTCGCCCGCTCGCTCGGGATCGACCCGTTCGCGTTGCGCCGGATCAACGCCGTCCGTCCGGGCGACCCGATGGTGTCGAATAGCCTGGAGCCGCACGACGTGGTCTTCGGCAGCTACGGACTCGACCAATGCCTCGATCGTGCTGAGGAGGCCCTGCGCGCCGATCCGGGGCCGGAACCCGAGCCCGGCTGGCGGGCCGGCACAGGCATGGCGATGGCCATGATCGACACGATCCCGCCCCGCGGCCATCATGCCGACGCGCGGGTGAGCCTGGATCCGGACGGCAGGTTCACCGTGCGGGTCGGCACGGCCGAATTCGGCAACGGGACCGCCACGGTCCATCGCCAGATCGCGGCCTCGGCCCTCTGCACTGCCCCCGACCGCGTCCGGATCGCGGGCGCCGATACCGACGCCGTCGACCACGACACCGGCGCCTACGGAAGCACCGGCACCGTGGTCGCCGGCTTCGCGGTGCTCCGCGCGGCTGAGGCGCTGGCGGTGATGATCCGGGCGCGCGCGGCCGAGATGTCCGGAACGGAGGTCGACGCATGCCGGCTGGACAGAGACGCCGTGGCGGTACCGGGCGGCTCCATCCCGCTCATGAGGATCGGGCCCCTCGAGGCTCGCGGCCGGGCCGATGGCAGCCCCCGTTCGGTGGCGTTCAACGTGCAAGCTTTCCGGGTGGCGGTCCACCCGATGAGCGGTGAAGTCCGCATTCTTCGGAGCGTCCACGCCGCCGACGCGGGCCGGGTGATCAATCCGATGCAATGTCGCGGGCAGGTCGAGGGCGGGATCGCGCAGGCGATCGGCGCTGCCCTGTACGAGGATTTCTCCATCGACGCCTGGGGCCGGGTCGCCACCCGGACGCTGCGCGACTACCACATCCCGGCCTGCGCCGACGTTCCGGATACGCAAGTGCTGTTCGCCGAGACCCACGACAGCGTCGGGCCGCTCGGCGCGAAGTCGATGAGCGAGTCGCCCTTCAATCCGGTTGCGGCGGCTCTCAGCAACGCGATCCGCGACGCCACCGGGGCCCGGCTCACCGCGACACCCTTCGCGCCCGACAGGATCTTCCGCGCCACGATGACCGGCTGCGGCGGGGAGGGGTGATGGACGGCGTGCGCAAGGTGGCGATCCCGGCGCCCGGGCGGCCCGGCTTCCTGGAGCGCCGGTTCCGGCTCGCAGAGCACGGGACCACCGTGCGCACGGAGCTACTCGCCGGCCTGACCACCTTCCTGACGATGGCCTACATCGTGTTCATCAATCCCAGCATCCTGGCCGATGCCGGCATGCCCAAGGGCGCGGTGTTCGTGGCGACCTGCCTGGTCGCGGCGCTCGGCTCGCTGGTGATGGGCCTGTACGCCAACTACCCGATCGCCCTGGCGCCCGGGATGGGGCTCAACGCCTACTTCGCCTACGTGGTCGTGCTCGGCATGGGCTTCACCTGGCAGGCGGCGCTGGGCGCGGTGTTCATTTCCGGCCTCTGCTTCCTGGCCGTCACCCTGACGGGCCTCCGGGCGATCATCGTCGACGGCATCCCGCGCTCGATGCGGATCGCCCTCACGGTCGGGATCGGGTTGTTCCTGGCCGTCATCGCGCTCAAGAACGCCGGCATCGTGGCCGCCAGCCCGGCGACGTTCGTGACCCTCGGCGACCTGCACAAGCCGAGCACGATGCTGGCGGTGATCGGCTTTCTGATCGTCGCCGCGTTGTCGGCCCGGAAGGTGAGGGCGGCCCTTCTCACAAGCATCCTGACGGTCACGGGGCTGAGTTTCCTGGTCGCCGGCAACACGTTCCAGGGTGTCGTCTCGATGCCGCCCGCGATCGCCCCGACCCTGTTCGCGCTCGACCTCTCCGGCGCCGTGTCGGGCGGCCTGCTGCATGTCGTCCTGGTGCTGTTCCTGGTCGAGCTGTTCGATGCCACGGGCACCCTGATGGGAGTGGCGAGCCGTGCCGGATTGCTCACCAACGGCCGGATGCAACGCCTCGACCGCGCACTCCTGGCCGATTCCACCGCGATCTTCGTGGGCTCGCTCCTCGGCACGTCGAGCACCACCGCCTACCTGGAAAGCGCCTCCGGGGTGGCCGAGGGCGGACGCACCGGCCTGACCGCCGCCACCGTGGCCGTGCTGTTCCTGGCCTGCCTGTTCTTCGCCCCGCTGGCCGGCGCGGTCCCGCCCTACGCCACTGCGCCGGCCCTGTTCTACGTCGCCTGCCTGATGCTCCGTGAGTTGGTCGACCTCGCCTGGGACGATTCCACCGAGGTGATTCCCGCCTGCGTGACCGCGCTGCTCATGCCGTTCACCTACTCGATCGCCACGGGCGTCGCCTTCGGCTTCATCACCTACGCCGCGCTGAAGTTGCTCACCGGCCGCGCGCGCGAGGTGAAGCCGGTGGTGTGGGTGATCGCAGCGCTGTTCCTGCTCAAGTTCTTTGAGACCGGCAGCGCGCATTGAAAACGTGCCGAGGAAAAAGACCGATCATAAGCGCGTGGCCGCCGACTAAACCGTCGCGAGATCGACGGTTTCGCTCACGCCTTCGAGATGGTGTCGTGAAAAGGCCCGGCTTCATCGACCCGGATTGCAACGCCGAAGTCGCAGTTTGGCCCCGGGAAAAGTTCGGCGGACCAGTCGCCCTCGTTTCGCTGATCGTGCCCCGCCTGCCGCCGAAAGGGGGGGCCCCGCGCATCACTGGCCGGATGGCGCTTCCGACCTCGGCATCGTCGAGTTTGTTCCGCGCGCCTTCGGAATACACACCGGGCGGATGGACAAACCGGTCCGCCGCCCGGTGTGAAGCGGAATCGCGAACAGGCGTAGGACGGTACAGGCTCCGCGCACGGGCCTGACGGCCATGAGCTGTCCCTCGCTGGACGTCGCCTCCTGCACCACAGCTTCTGATGCGAGGCAGCTGCAGGCGAGGGTGCGAGTCATCTGCTCCAGGCGACGCGCCACGTTGACGGTGTCGCCGACCGCGGTGAACTCGACGCGTTCCGCCCCGATGGCGCCGACGAAAACCGGACCGCGGTGCAGTCCGATGCCGATGCGGACCGGCGGCAGACCCGTCTGCTCCCGTTCGCGGCTCCACTCCGACATGGCAGCAGCAAGCGCGCGGGCCGCCGCGACGGCGCGATCGGCATCCTCGGGCGTTGCATCCTCGGGCGCTGCTTGCGGCACGCCGAACACGGCCATGACCTCGTCGCCGACGAACTTGTCGACAAGGCCGCCCGCCGCCTCGATCGCCCGCGCGGCGCGGACCCGAAAGTCGGCGAGGAACGCTGCGACATCCCCAGGCGGCATAGTTTCGCAGAGATCGGTAAAACCGCAGATGTCGGCAAACAGCACCGTTGCCTCCTGCTCCCAACCTGCGCGCAGAGCGTTGGAATCGGTCTCGGCAACCCATCGGGCGACTGCAGGGGCGGCCAAGCGTGCGAGGTTGTCCCGTTGCTGCATCACCGTGCGGGCTGCGGAGCGCAGGCGCTGAACGCGCAGCGCGAGACACGTGGCGGCAAGCCCGGCGACGCCGAGCGCGACGGGTTCAGGCGCGGTCGCGGACGCCAGCCCCAGAACCAGTGGTATCGGCGCCACGGCGAGGAGCGGACCGTCCCATGCTGCGGCGGCAGTCCAGCCTCGGCGGAGGCTCTCGGCCCACTCAGCCCCCCGCCGCGCGGGACCCAGCCGGGACAAGGTGTCCACCCTCACGGCGGAAGTTTCCGAAAGGAACATCGCCGGCATCAGCATCCCGAGCAGACGCGGCTGATGACGCGCTGTGCCCTGAGATGCTCACGCTCGACAGCGGGAGAACGCCAGTCCCGGCTCGTTCGGGACGAAAGGGGGACAGTGGTCGCGGCGAGGCTCGGCACGTCGGGCTGCGTGAAGCGTGGGGCCGGCTGCGATCGTACGGCGGTCGGGACCGACAGGGGCAAGAGAAGGGCTGCAATCGCCGCGCCCGCCGTGATTCTGGTCCGATGAGCGATCATGGTTTCGTACTCCCGACAGTGAGGCATCAGGAGTGCGGCAGCTATCTTACGCCACGATTTCTTCGATCTGAATACTTATGACAGTGGAAATACGTAAAAACAGTTCCCGTCGCACGTACGCGCCGTAATCGATTTCGATTGTATTCGATTAGCATGTGCAAACACGCATGACCGCACTCAGTCCGGTGGGTCAGGTGCGGTCGGACGCACCGTTGGAACGTCAGCCCGTCCCGCGGCAGCTCTCTGCGAGATCCAGTGTTCGATCCGGCGGCTCCGCGCACTCGGCCGCCGTCGTCCGTGATCACGGGCGGATTGTCGGGCTCACCGGCGCCGACGGTTCAAGCGGGATGCGTCAGGACAAGTCGAGCCCGACAGGACCACAACGTTGTGGCCACCGTCGACCAACAGGCGGGCGATACGCGAAATCGGATTGGAACGCCTCGCGGCTGGCTTCGCGCGAAGAAAAACCTTCGTCGGGCGCCCTTTGCGCGCCGGGAAGACGGCTGCCGTGCTGTCGCGACGGCAACCAGGAGCGAGGCCGGGGGCGGTCTGTCGGGGCGCAGCTGCGGAACGCGATCGACGCGGTTGCGCCTACCGTGGACGGCGGAGGCGGTAGGCCGCGCTAGGCGGCAACCCTCAGCGCATCGATGCGGCGGATACCGCTGTGGCCCTGAAGGACCGGCATCGCCCCGGTCATACGCAAGCGTGGGGCTAGGCGCGTCAGGGCGCCCAGGCCCTCTTCCAGTTCGATCCGCGCCAGGGCCTCGCCGATGCACCGGTGTGCGCCACCGCCGAAGACCGGATGCAGGCGTGGTAGGTCGGTGCGCCGGGTGTCGAACGTGTCGGGATGTGCGTAGACAGCCTCGTCCCGCAACGCCGACAGCGTCGAGAGCAGGATCAGGCTTCCGGCCGGCACGACATACCCGTCGAGGCGGATCTCCTCTCGGGCGACCCGCTCGGCGGACCCGACGCTCGGCTCGTAGCGCAAGGATTCCGCCACCGCGGCGGGGATCAGGCTGGGATCTCCGCGCACCGCCGCCCATTGCTCCGGATGTTGCAGCAGCAGCGCCACCTGCATGGCGCCGGCGACACGGGTCGTATCAGTGCCGCCGATGATCATCTGCACGAGTTGAACGATCACCTCTTCGGGGGTGAGTTCACCCGCCGCCTCGGCTTCCGCGAGGAAACGCGTCAGGAAATCGTCCCGGGGCGCCGACCGGCGCGCCTCGAGAAGGGCCTGCACGTAATCGTGGAGCGCGACCGCGGCCGCCTCGAGTTCCGGGATGTCTTCCGGTCCGAAGGTAAAGCTCAGCACCCGTGAGACTTCATAGGCGAGATGCGTGAAATGGGGGATGTCCCCACGCGGCAGGCCGAGGATTTCGGCGATGGTTTGGGCCGGGATCAGGGCGGAGTAACGCGCGACAAGGTCGATGTCCTCCTCCGGCATCCAGTCCTGGACGAGGCTCTCCGCGGCAGCGCGGATCCGCGAGCGCAGACCTTCGATGATCCGGGCCGCGAAGGTGCGAGTGAAGGGCGAGCGGCGCCGGCGATGCACCGCCCCGTTGGCGTTGAGCATACCGTGCGCGAAGATGTCGAACAGCGGGCCCTCCGGAATCCCGCGCGCCTTGGGATAGAGCGTCTCCGTCGCCTGGACACGAGGGTCGCGCATCAGCAGATCGACATCGCGGGCGCGGAGGACGAGGAAGCCGGCGACCTCGTGACCGACGACGGGCAGCCGGGGTCGCCAGGTGCGGAACACCCCGTGCGGATCGGCTTCCAACTCCGCCACCGTCAGCGTCGGAATGTCGATGGACGGCTCGGGGATGCCAGCGTCGAGCAGACTGTCTTCGGTACCGTTCATCCTGGGGGCCTCGCTGCTGAACTGCGCGAGAACCGTCGGAGGCCCGAGCTACCGGATGATTTCGGAAGCTCGTCCGATGGTTACGATCATAACATTCCGCGCCGCGGCCTGTGAGAAAGGACGCGCGAATGGCTCCGGTGTGCGCAGGAGCACGTCCAGTGCAGCGTGTTTCGTGCGTCAGAGACTCGGAAATCACGCCGTAACTTAGCCCTTCGAAAAAGCTGTCGCTTGGCAGAAGGAGAAGTCTTCATGGATGCAGGGCCGGCGAATAGCGACGACGTCTTCGAGGCGTTGCTCAGACGAACGATCACGGACTCGGTGATCGGCGGCAAGGAACACGGGGTCTCGGGTTCTGAAGACCTCATTGCTCGCCTACGGCATTATGAGCGACGGGCGCTCCAGGAGCAGCTGAGCACGCAGACACTCCAGGTCATTTCTTCGGCGCGGCGCCTTCTCGGCGACCGGTCGGAGATGGGCCGGTACCGTGACGTTGGTGCGCCCTGACGACGGTGCGCCATGACGTTTGACGGCGTCCGGTCAGGATGCCGTCCCGCTGATCCGTGCCGAGCGGGCCATGCTTCGGACCCAACACCGCGGGTTCGGGAGGGCGCGGGCCGCTCTCCTTCCAGGGAGCGAGGCACGGTGCGCATGCCCGCGCCGCTGCAGGACGAACGGAGCCCGTCGGAAGGCCTTCGCGCCACCTTCGTCTACGGCGCGCGGGTCGTCAGGCCGACCGACAGGAAGCGCTCGATCATCGCGTTGACCTGGTCGGCCACCTCGAGCGTGTTGAAATGGCCTGCGAGCAGGGTCTTGGCCGTGACGAGTTGCGGGCAGAGTTCGCGCAGTCGGTCGAGATCGCGCGCCGCCTCCACCAGGGGCACGTCCGCCGAGATGTAGGCCATAGGTATCCGGCAGGCGCGCGCCGCCGGCACCGGATCGTGGTGCCGTACCATGTTGCTGAGGGCCGAATAGGCCACATGCTGCGGCGTTCTCAGGCAGGGGCCGAGGATGAACGTGTCGAAGAGTGCCTGCCGCCGCGCCGGATGGTCGTGATCGCAGCCGATCGCCCAGGCCGTGTTGCGCACGACGCTCCGGTAATCCGGGCTGCCGACGCCCGTCAACAATCCTTCGATCTCGGCCATGCCCGCCGCGTCGGGCGAGGGCAGGACGATCGTGTCGATCATCACGAGACCGGCGGCGAGGTCGGGATGGCGACCACACAGCTCCAACGCCACCGCGCCGCCGAGGCTGTGGCCGATGACCAGCGGCTTTACCAAGCCCAGCGTCCGGCATTGCCACGCGATGTCCTCGGCGAAGCCCTCCATCGTGTAGTCCTGCTCCGGCGCGTCGCTGGCGCCGTGGCCGCGCAGGTCCACCGCCACGACGCGGTGCGTCTTCGAGAAGTGCCGGATCTGCGGCGTGAAGATGCCATGATCGCCGGTCCAGCCGTTGATCAGCAGCAAGGGATGCCCAACAGGCGTGAGCGGTCCGGCGTCGATATGGGCAAGCCGGGTGCCGTCGCGCGTCAGGTGGCGCGGCTGCCAGGAGGGTGGGTCGAAGGTCATGCGGGCTCTCCGTTCTGTCGGGAGGGGGAGGGGGATGAGGGCTGCCGCCGTGCCGGCCGCGTGAGGCCGGCGTGGGCGGCGAACGCCGTGAGGCAGCAGCCGAGCATGACGGCGGCCATCGACAGAGCCGACCGGCCGTCGAAGAACCGGGCGACGACGTCGCTCGCGAAGGCCGCGCTGGCCATCTGAAGGAAGACCGCGACGGCGCTGGCCGAGCCTGCGGCTTCCGGGCTGACATCCGTGGCGCCGTGCATGGCGTTGGGCGAGATGAGGCCGAAGGCCAGGGCCACGCCGACCATCGCGGCGATCACCGGCGGGGCCACGGGAGGTCCGATCAGCGTGGCGGCGAGGAGGATTGCCGCCGAACTCGTCGCCAAAACGAGGCCGGCACCGATCACCCGCTCAGGAGCGATGCCCCGGGCCGAGAGGCGCCCATTCAGGAACGCGCCGCCCATCACCGACAAGGAACTCGCCCCGAACACCAGCCCGTAGGCCAGCGGACTGAAGCCGAGGGCGTCAATGAACACCAGTGCGGAACCGGTGATGTAGGCGAAGACCGCGCCTGCCGCCGCGGCGTTGCACAGCGCGTGGCCGAGGAAAGCCCCGCTCGCCAGAATCCGGCCGTAGCCGCGCAGGATCCCGGTGGCCGCCGGCTCGGGACCGGGCCGCCGCCGCAGGGGCTCGTCGATGTGCCGGATCCCGACCAGGGCCACGAGGGCGGCGGCGATCGGCGCGGCGTGGATCAGACGCCAACCGCCGAGATCCATCACTTCCGCGCCCACCGCCGGGGCCACCATCGGCACAACGTTGATCATGAGGACGACGAACGACATCCGCGAGCGCGCCGCCTCGCCCCTGAACAAGTCCCGCACCATCGCCAGGACCGCCATGCCCGGGCCCGCGGCACCGATCCCCTGGAGGGCGCGGAACAATAGGAAGTGCGGCAACGTCCGCGCCGTAGCGCAGCCGAGGCTGCCGCCGATGAGGAGCAGGCAGCCGCAGGCGACGGCGGGCTTGCGGCCCAGGCGGTCCGAGGCCGGACCGTAGACCAGCAGCGCCGACCCGAAGCCGAGCAGGTAGGCGCTCATGGCCGCGCCCATCGCGGACGGCGGGACATGCAGCGCGGCCGCCGTGTCCGGCAGGCTCGGCAGGATCATGTCGATCCCGAAGGTCGGGAGGGCCGCCAACAGCCCGAGCAGGGCCGAGAAGGCGGCTGAGCCGGGGCGGATGCCGGGATGCCCCGGCACGAGGGCCCGGATCAGGCCCAACGCCGGTCTCCGCCCCGATCCGAAGCCCTGTGCGACGCTGTCATCGCCTCGATCTCCCGGACGAGGCCGGCCGCGTCGAGATCCGCCCGCACGGCCGCGCCGAGGACCCTCGCGGCTGCCCGGAAACTCGGTTCCGCCAGAAGCCGGCGGGTCGCCGTCGCAATCTCGGTCTCGAGCGCCCCGGCAAGAAGACGCAGGCCGGCGCCGCGCTGGGCTATACGGGCGGCGTTGTCGGCCTGGTCGCGCGCGAGCGGGATGACCAGCAGGGGCACGCCGTGCAGCAGCGCGCGACTGACGGTGCCGTGACCGCCCTGGCACACCACCAGATCCGCCTCTGCCATGAGGGCGTCATGGGAGGCCGCCGCCACGACACGGATGGTGGCCGGGGCAGCGAGATCCTCCGCCACGACATTGTGGCCGGTGGTCACGACGGTCTCGGCATCGACCGTCCCGAGGGCACACGCGATGCGCCGCAGGAGGTCGGTCTGGTTCTGGGCGCCGGTGCTGCCGGCGACGAGGATCCGGGGCCGGCGCGCCCCGGGCCATGCGGTCAGAGCCCCGCGGGACCAGCCCGGTTCATCGAGCAAGGGCCCAATGTACCGATAGTTGGCAGGAAGCGCTTCGGTGTCGAAGTCGAAGGTGCGGCTGATGGCCAGGAGGACGCGCTCCGCCTTTTCGAAGTGCGCGAACGCGGTGGCGACCGGGGGCAGCCCGAAGGCGCGCCGTGCGGCGTTGAGCACCGGCCTTCCCTGTTCCATCGCGGACACGATCGCGGTTTTCGCTGCCTCCACTGCGGCCTGCTCCTCCGCGTTCCGCGGCGGCGCCAAGCCACTGGCTGCTGTCGGAATGCCGGGTAGCGGACGGATGCTGACATGCGGCGACAGGACTGCGTGCGGCAGTGCGGCGGCCTCGGCCGCAAGGGCGCAGCCGACCAGGAGATCGATGCTCAGGACGGCGTCGGTCGGAACGCGGCGGATCTCGTCCAGCGTATCCGCCGCGTAGGTACGCGCCGGCGCGAACATGGTCTTACGCAGCCAGTCCGCCAGATCCGAGAAATCGGCCGGGTCGGCATCGATGCCGGTCGGAGCCCGGCGCCACCCGATGAACGGGAAGCCGGCCGCCTCGACCTCGCCACGCATCGCCAACTCGGCCATGACGCGCGGGTGGTGGCCCGCCCGGTGCAACTGCCGGGCTGCCGTAAGCACAGGGCTAAGATTGCCCGCGGTTCCCCATGAGATACATAAGACATGAAGCGGCATGGTCTTGATCTCCCAATACGATCGCGCATGAAGGCGTTGTTTCGGATTGTAATTCAGCTAATACATCTCAGAAATTAAATTTATTACGTCGATATTAATCGATATTAGCATTGCTGGTGCCGATACTGCGCACTAATATTGACAAGAAATTCGATATAATCTGGATGCGTATGGTGGATACATCCGCCGTAGGCGAAGCCGATCGTCAAAGCCTCCAGCAGCCATGCGAAGGCGCCACGTCCCGCTGAGGGGCCAGCGACCAACGGTGGAGTCGGGCCGGTACGATCCCGGGATCGGCTGCCCGGCGGCTGCCCAGTGTCCGCTACGGGATCCCGCCAATCTGGTCCGGACTTACGGAAGTGTCTGCGGCTGCGCGGGCAGACCGCCGCGATCACGGCATCAATCATGGCCACCTCTCCACTACGAGAAGTCGACAATTGTATTTTCGAGTTACATCGCCATGTCGGTCAGCATCAATTCATATTACAGCCGTAACAAACCGTCTTTTCGTTCGTCCGATACAGCTATGTCCAGGGCGAATGCTCGTGTTGTGTTGCCCCGCACAATATGAAGGGCGCAATCCTTTGGGGGGCATGATATCAGCTTCGCCGTGCAAGGCCCGACGTCCGGACGTCCCCTGAAGGGCGGCCGGGGTGGGTCGGCGAAGGATGGGTCGGTCTCCCGGGCGGCGCAGTCCCCCAATCCGGGGCAGCTGCCTTTGTCCGTGAGCCGGCGCATCGAGATCGTGCCGTCGCGGCAGGCTGCCGCGAAGCGGAGTTGGCCATGATCGAACCCAGTCTGGACCGGGGTCACGGGCGGAGCGCACGTCCCGGCGCGACGCGCATCCTCCTCGTCGAGGACGATGCGGGCATGCAGCGCATCGTCTCGGACCACTTCGCCGACCACGACGTCGACGTCACCCCAGCGACCGACCGAGCGGAGGCGGAGAAGCGGCTTGCGGAAGGCACTTTCGATCTCGTCGTGCTCGACCTGAGACTGGGGTCGGAGAACGGGCTGGATCTCTTGCGCGACCTGCGCGCCAGGAGCGACCTGCCGGTGATCATCACCACCGGTCACCGCCGGGACGAGATCGACCGGGTGATCGGTCTCGAACTCGGCGCGGACGATTACCTCGTCAAACCCTACGGTTTGCGTGAGCTGCTCGCCCGGGTGCGGGTGATCCTGCGGCGAGCCGAGGTCGTACCCGTTCCAGCCCGGGCCCAGGAATCTCACCGGAGCCGCTTCGACGATTGGGTTCTCGACCGGCGTCGCCGGCGGCTCACCAACCCCGCGGGCGCGGATGTCGCCCTCAGCAAGGGCGAATACGCGCTGCTGGTGGCCTTCCTGGACGCCCCTCAGCGTCCACTGAGCCGCGAGCAGCTCCTTCAGGCCACCCGCGTCCACGAAGACGTGTTCGACCGCAGCATCGACGTCCAGATCCTGCGGCTACGCCGAAAGCTGGAGGCGGATCCCAGCACACCGCGCCTGATCGTCACCGAGCGCGGCGTCGGCTACGTCTTCGCCGCGCACGTCGAGAAACTATAGCCGTGGCCCTGCCGCGCTTGGCCCGGTCCGCCGCCGCCGTTCTCGTGGCTGGCCTCGTGGGCAGCGCCCTGGCCGTCCTGCCGCCGTTCGCCCAGGAGCAGCCGGCCGGCGGCCGTCTTCCGGCCGAGGCCGTGGAGGCGTTGGACGTCATCACGCCGGTCCCGAGCAGCCTCGGGTCGGATCCGGACCGGATCGCACTCGGCCGGATGCTGTTCACCGACACCCGGCTGTCGCGCGGGGGCGACCGGGCCTGCATCACCTGCCACGACATCCGCAGCAACGGCGCGAGCGCGGTCGCGCGGAATCTCACCGCCGACGGCACGCCCGCCCCGCGCAACACGCCCACAGCCTTCAATGCGGCACTGAGCTTCCGCCTCGGCTGGGCGGGCGATATCCCGACCCTGCAGGACCAAGCCGAGCTCGCCCTGATGCGACCGGAATTCCTGGGCGGATCGTGGCCCGATATCCTTGCGGTGATCCGCGACGATCCGGCGTTCGCCGAGCCGTTCCGCGCCGCTTACGGCCGGGAGGCCGATCGGGAGGCCGTGATCGACGCGATCAACAGCTTCGAGCGCAGCCTGCTCACCCCCGACAGCCGCTTCGACCGGTGGCTGCGCGGCGACGCCCACGCCATCACCGAGGCGGAGCGGGCGGGCTTCGCCCTGTTCCGGGGCATCGGCTGCGCCGCCTGCCACCAGGGCGTCAATGTCGGCGGAAACCTGTTCGAGAAGGTCGGGATCTTCGTCACGATCCCCAACAAGGCCGCCGAGGTGCTCCGGGTCCCCAGCCTGCGCAACGTCGCGGTCACGGCCCCCTACTTCGACGATGGCGGCATCGCGACGCTACCCGAGGCGGTGCGGCTCATGGCGCGGGCCCAGCTCGGCCGGGAGCTGACGGCTTCGCAGACCGACGCGATCGTGGCGTTCCTCGGGACCCTGACCGGCTCCTACGCGGGACGCCCCCTCACGGCTCCGAACGCGCCCTCCGCGGTGCCGCAGCGATGAGGCTGACCGCGCAGGCCGCTGTCCTCGGCGCGCTGCTGGCCGCGCTTCTCACGTGGCTGATGATCAACGGCAAGGGCGAGATGGACGCCGCCTACGTGCGGACCCAGCGAACGATCGACGCCATCGCCCTCGCGGAGTCCCGGATGCAGCACGACGTGCTCCGCGCCAGGACCGGGCTCCTGCGCAACTACGATCCGATCGTGGCCCACCTCCGGGACATGCGCGCGGCGCTGGCCGGGATGCGCGCGGCGAACGGCCCCGACGACGGCGAGATGCACGCTTTGGCCGAGGCGATCAGCCGGGAGGCGCAGATGGTCGAGCGCTTCAAGACCGGCAACGCCCTCGTGCAGAACTCGATCGCCTATTTCGACTCCCTCAGCGACCGCATGTCCGAGCCGGATATCGATCCCCGGCTCGCCCGCGCGGTCGCCGCCCTGCAGATACGAGTCTCGGAGCTTGCCCGGGACGCGAGCCCCGAGCGGCTCGACGCCATCCGCGCCCGGCTCGACGCCCTCGCTGCGGCCCCCTGGGGAGCGGACAGGGGTGCGGACATAGGCGCCATCGTCCTGCACGGCCGTCAACTCCTGGATCTGCTGCCGCAGGTCGACACCATCACCCGCTCCCTTCCGGCAGCGTCGAGCGAGGCGGCGCGGCAAGCCTTGCTGGAGGCCCGCCGCGCCCTCAAGGACCGGCGGCAGGCCCGCGCGGACGGTTTCCGACTCGCCCTCTACGCAGCGGCCCTGGCGCTGCTCGCCCTGGTGGTTCGCGTCGGCTTCCTGATGCGGGCCGGCACCGTGATCCTGCGCCGGACGATCGTTTTCCAAGCCGTCGTGGCGCGGGCCACCAACCTGTTTCTCGCCAGCCAGCCCGACGAGATCGAAGGCCACATCGTCGATGCCATGGCCATCGTGGGCGAAGGAGCGGGGACGGACAATTGCTACGTCCTCATGCTCGACGGCACGGATGCGGTGCATCTCTGGAATCGGCCGGGGCATCGGGCCCCTTGCGGATGGCCAGATGCGCAACGGGCCCTGGTGCCCGAGATCACGGCCGCCCCGGAAGACTACATCTTCATCGAAACGGCGGACCGGCATGGCCCTCCGGCCCTGCTTCAAGCCCTCGCGCGGCGTGGGGTCACCACATTCACGTGCGCGCGCATGCGCCGTCAGGGCAGAATCGTCGGCGTGCTGTGCTTCGAGCGCACGAGCAGCACCCTGCCGCCCTGGATGCGGCACTCGCGTGGCCTCCTGCAGGTCGTCGCCGACAGCTTCGGGGCCGCCCTGGAGCGCCAGCATGTCTGGGCGGAGCGCCGCGAGATCGAGGCGACCCTTCGGCGAGCGCAACGGCTCGAAGCGATCGGGATCTTCGCAAGCGGCGTGGCGCACAACATCAACAACGTGCTCAACGTGATGCTCGGCCATGCCGAGATCGCCGCGGACGCCCTGCCGGCCGATCCGCAACGGGCCCGCAAGCAGATCGATTTTCTGGTCCAGGCGGGTGGCCGCGCGCACGAGATCGCGGCGCAGATCCTCGATTACGGGCGGCGGGGCGGCGCCGCCCAGAGCACAAGCGCGGTGGATGCGATCGTGTCCGAGACGGTGGCGCAGATCCGAACCTCGACCGCCGACCCGACCACGATCCGCCTGACGGGGGCTGCCGAAGGCGCAGTCGTAGATGGCGAGCCGGCACAGCTGCAGCAGGTGGTCCACAACCTCATCCGTAACGCGATGCAGGCCTCCGAACCAAGCGCGGCGGTCGACGTGCAGCTCGCGCGCGTCCGGCTACCCGAGCGGCGAACCGTCTCCCACGGTGAGCTGCCAGCGGGCGAGTACGTCCGTATCCGCGTGGCCGATACCGGCCGCGGAATGGATGACGGGACGCTCGCGCGCATCTTCGAGCCCTTCTTCACCACCCGTCCGGCCGGAACCGGGCTCGGGCTCGCCACCGCCTTCGAGTTCGTCCAGGAGCAGGATGGGGCCTTCGACGTGCACAGCGCAGTGGGGGAGGGCAGCACGTTCGAGGTGTGGTTGCCCGTGATCCCGCAGGCAGAAACCGCCACCTCGGTCGCCGGCGCAACCGTCATGGTTGTCGGGGGCGTGCGCGCGGCTGTGCAGGAGGATGAGGAGACCCTCGCGGCACTGGGCTACGAGCCCATCGGTTACACCGACACGGAGGCAGCGCTGGCGGCCCTGCGCGCGGAGCCCGAGCGCTTCGACCTGTTGATCGTCGAAAACAGGCCGTCGGGTCCGTTGGGTCTCGCCTTCGCCCGCCGGGCCGCCGCGATCGTGAACCGTCCGATCGTCCTGTCGCTCTCGGCCGCAGACACGGTGAGGCCGGAGGTCCTCTCGGCCGTCCCCATCGTCGATGTCGCACGCCGACCCTGGCGCTCGACCGCGCTCGCGCTCACGCTGCGACGACATCTGGGATCCGAGATGCGGAGCGCACCGTCCCGGCGCGACACCGCGAGAGCCAAGCGTTTTCAGAAGAGTACTTGATCAGAGACCCGGATCTACTGCTATTTCGGCTTGGTAAGTCCCCGCCGTTTCCCTGAGAGCCGCTTGCGAACGCATTGCCATCGGGAACGGTTTAAGTCCGTGATCCTAGGCGCTCACGTCCGCCGAACTGGCACTCATTTTTGCGGCAAGCGCTCAAGCTGCAACCGCCTCTGCTCGCAGACGGAAGTACGGATGGCCTGCCTCTCAACATCGAGGGCTTCTCTTTGGCCGGACCTAGCACAGTAATGATTATTTATTTACGACATTGATGCATCTTAGACTTACATCATACGCGATATAACACACCTCCTGGAAACGGTTTCGGAAGAAACAGTCGGAGTTCGATCCAGGAAAGCGTGAATAATGGGATTCGGTTTCCCGTCGCTCGGCCACGGACGCAGTCAGTCTAGTTATCCTGGGTCGAGCTGGTTTCCTGGCGGTTGTCGAGCTTGCGCAATGCGGTGGCGATGTCCTGGAGGCTGGCATCGCCCTTGCGCAGGACGCGGTCGGCCTTCGACAACCGGTCGCGCTCCTCGGCCGTGACATCCCGGGCGCTGAGGACCACCACCGGCACGTCGGCGCAACCCGGCAGTCTTCTCAGACGGTCGAGGAACGAGAACCCGTCCATCACCGGCATGGTGAGGTCGAGGAGGATGAGGCGCGGCACGCCGAGCCCGACCTGATCCAGCGCCTCACGGCCGTCGCCGGCCTCGCGGACGCTCCAGCCGTTGCGTTCGAGGGCGGTCCGGAGACGGTGCCGCATGTCCGCATCGTCGTCGACCACCAGGACATCGCCGTCCGCGGCCCGGAACTGGTCTAGGATCGTCCGGAGACGTCCCCAGTCCACGGGCTTCGGCACGGCATCGACGGCTCCGAGCGAGGCGCTGAGCGTCGCGTCGGCGACGAAGCTCACCATGACCACCGGGATGCCGGCGGTTTCTGGGTCCGACTTGAGGGCCGCGAGCACAGACCAACCGTCCATGTCGGGCATCATCACGTCTAGGAGGATGGCGCGGGGCTTGAGCGACCGAGCGAGATCGAGGCCGGTGCGCCCGTCCCCCGCCGTGCGCACGGAGAACCGCTGGCGTTCGAGGAACCGGGTCATGAGCTCGCGCTGGGATGCCTCGTCGTCGATGACGAGCACCAAGTCCTCCGTGCGTTCGCCGTTCTCCGGCACCGCGTCCCGCCCGTCATCGACAGTCCGGTCCGGTGCTGCCGCCGGCACGCGCAGGGCGAAGCTCGTTCCCTCGCCCACCGCGCTCGTCACGGTGATGTCGCCGCCGAGCAGCTGAGCGAAGGCACGGCTGAGTGCCAGCCCGAGCCCGGTCCCGCCGTAGTTGCGCGTGGTGCTCTCGTCGGCCTGCGTGAACCGCTCGAACAGGCGGCCGACCTGCTCGGGGTTCATGCCGATGCCGGTATCCCGGACTGTGAACCGGAGCCAGTCGCCGCGGGGGCCCGCCTCCCGTCCGGCTTCCAGGGTGATGGTGCCGCCCTCGGTGAACTTAGCCGCGTTGGAGAGCAGGTTGAACAGGCACTGGCGCAGCTTCACCGCGTCTGTGCGGGCCTGGCCCGCATCGCCGGCCACGTCGAGTACGAGGACGTTTCCCTTCTTCTTCACCAAGGCTTCGACCGTGGCGGCCGCGTCCGCGACGAAAGCGGCGACGTCGATGTCCTCGGGATAGAGCTCCATCTTCTCAGCCTCGACCTTCGACAGGTCGAGCACGTCGTTGATCAGCCCGAGGAGATGCTGGGCGTTCGACTTGATCTTGCCGAGATCCTTCAGGAGGCTCTCCTGCCCGAGTTCCTCCGCCTCCTCCTCCAGCATTTCGGAATAGCCGATCACGGCCGAGAGAGGGGTGCGGAGTTCATGGCTCATGTTGGCCAGGAACCGGCTCTTGGCCCGGCTGTGCTCCTCGGCGGCGTCCCGCGCCTCCTTGAGCGCGACCTCGAACGCGTGGCGCTCGGTGATATCCTCGTGGACCCCTACCCACTCCCGAACCGTCCCGTCGGCATCACGCACCGGCACCGCCCGGGCCACGTAGCGGCGCCAGCCGGCTTCGGCGGTGCGCACGCGATGCTCGACGGTGTAGGGGGCCTCGTCGCGCAGCGCCTGGGTCCAGGTCGCGACCGTCGCGGCGACGTCCTCGGGATGGATCGCCTCGGCCCATCCCGCGCCCATGTAGGTCTCCGGTGCCTGCCCGGTGATGGCGGCCCATCCCGCCTGCTCCTCGACGAAGCGCCCCGTGGCATCGGTCGTCCACATCACGCCGTTCACGGCCCGGACGGCGGAGCGGAAGCGCGCCTCACTGACGTGCAGGCGGCGCTGCACCCCGCGCTGGTCGAGCGAGGAGGCGATCATCGCCAGGAACAGGATGAGGAAGGTGACGCCCGCCACCGCCAAAGCGAGGTCGCGCTGGCCCGCCGCGAGGGTGGCCACGTGGGGCGCATGAGCGCCGGCCTCCTGCGCGGTGAAGGTCGCCGCGGCCATCCCGGTGTAGTGCATTCCGGCGACCGCCAACCCCATCACGCAGGCGGCCGCGAGCTTCTGCCAGGGCCGGTTGCGGCGAAAGGTGAGCCATAGCGCAGCGGTGGCAGCGGTGACCGCGATGGCGACCGACACCGCCACCACGGCCGGATCGTAGGCGAGGTTGCCGGGGACCCGCATGGCCGCCATTCCGGTGTAGTGCATCGCCGCGACGCCAAGGCCCATGAGCGGGCCGGCGACCAGCAGCGAACCCGCGCCCGTTCCCCTGCGTGCGACCCAAGCGAAGGCTCCGGCGGTGACGCCCACCGCGATCAGCAGGGATAGGAGGGTCAGTCCGAGATCGTAGGCGGCCACCATCCCCATTTCGAAGGCCAGCATGCCGACGAAATGCATCGACCAGATGCCGCCGCCCATCGCCACTGCGGCGCCGGCGCCCCAGGCCCAGCGGGGTCCGGCGTCGGGGCGCCGGACCCGCGCGCCGAGATCGAGGGCTGCGTACGAGGCGAAAATCGCGATGATGATGGAGAGTGCGACGAGGAGAGGATTGTATCCGGTGTGAACCATAGGACTTCCGGTGCGTGGTGGGCGGTCGTAGCACCGAACGACTGCGGTCTTCGGTCGATCTCCGAATCGTGAAGGCCCGCTTCCGGCGGGAGCGCTCGCCGCCGAACCGGATACGGATCCAGCGTCGGCGAACGTATCGGATCAAGGACTTGGAGCAGCTCCCGAGCGCAACGCGATAGGGAATGGCTCTCGCGCCGGTGGCTCGGCAGCGCCCGATCGCGTCTGCAGGCTTTGCCGCAGCCCCGGGCTACGTGACCACCGAGCGCAGCAGCGCTGGCAATTCGTCGAGGCCGACTTGGCCCTTGCGCAGGACGCTGTCGGCCTGCCCCGCCAGTCGCCGCCGGTCCTCGCCGTCGACGTCCTTGGCGGTCAGCACGACGACCGGGATCGAGCCCCATTCCGGCTTGGCCCGCAGGATGCTCAGGAAGGTGAAGCCGTCCATCTCGGGCATCATGAGGTCGAGCAGAACGAGGCACGGCCGCTCGGCGGCGACGGCGGCGAGCCCGACCTTGCCATTCTCGGCGGCGACGATCCGCCAGCCTTCCCGGGACAGCCTCGCCGCCATCCGGTCACGCGTGTCGTCATCGTCATCGATGACGAGCAACGGACCTTCATGGTCCTGGGGACGGAAGCGGTCCATCACGCCATGGAGTTCGTCCCAATCCACCGGCTTCTGCAGGTAGTCCGTGGCGCCGAGGGAGAACGCAAGGTTCCGCTCGCCCAGCACCGTCACCATGATGATCGGCGTGTTTCCGAGTTCGGTATCGCCACGGAGCGCACGGAGGACCGACCAGCCGTCCATCTGCGGCATGGTCACGTCGAGGAGGATGACCCGAGGCCGCAGGCGGTGAGCCATGTCCAAGCCCTCCCTGCCGTCGACGGCGGCCGCGACCTGGAACCCGTCGCGCTTGAGGAAGCGGGTCAGGAGATCGCGCGTTGCAGGATCGTCGTCCACGACGAGGACGACGCCCCGCCCGGATGCGTCATCGGACGGCGTCGGCCCGGTATCCTCGTCCACCTGAGGTGCGTCGTTCGTTCCGGCGATGCGCGCCGGCACCGACACCGTGAAGGTCGTCCCACGCCCCGCCTCGCTGGCCACCGCGATGGTGCCGCCCAGCATGGATGCGAACGCCCGTGTGATGGAGAGGCCGAGCCCCGTCCCGCCGAACTTCCGCGTGGTCGAGGCGTCGGCCTGCGTGAACCGCTCGAACAGCCGTGCCTGCTGATCCGGGCTCATGCCGATTCCGGTGTCGCTTACCCGGAAGGTCAGCCAATCGACGCCGTCGCGTTCGCCCCGTTCCGCCGACAGGGTGATCCGTCCGCCTTCCGTGAACTTGGCTGCGTTGCTCAGGAGGTTGATCAGGCATTGGCGCAGCTTGGTCACGTCGGTGCGCGCGTCGCCGAGGTCGGCGGCGAGGTCCAAGGATAAGGCGTTCTCCTTGGCGGAAACGAGAGATTCCACCGTAGCCGCGACGTCGCGCACGATGGCGTCGACGGCAAAGTCCTCGACGTAGGTCTCCATGCGCTCGGCCTCGATCTTCGAGAGGTCGAGGACGTCGTTGATGAGCCCGAGGAGGTGGCGGGCATTCGCTTCGATCTTGCGCATGTCGGGCAGCAGGTCGTCGTGGCCGCCGTCCTCCATCTCCTCCTGCAGCATTTCGGAGTAGCCGATCACCGCCGAAAGCGGCGTCCGAAGCTCGTGGCTCATGTTGGCGAGGAACTCGCTCTTGGCCCGGTTGGCCTCCTCCGCGGCCTGCTTGGCGGCAGCCAGATGTAGCTCGTCCCGCTTGCGTCCGTCGATGTCGGTCACCACCATGACGGCGCCGATGCAGCGACCGTCGATGTCGCGCATCGGCACAGCCGAGAACCCGACCCAGGCGCGGCTTCCATCACCGCGCTGGTAGTCCACCTCGAGATCCGCGCGCGGCTCGCCGTCCCGCGCCACCCGGGCCAGCGGCCATTCTTTGGGATCGACCCGGCGCCCGTTGGCGTGGAACCCGATCCAGCGTTCCGGCCGCTCGCCGGTCGTATCGTCAGCCACCTCGTGCCCGAGAATCGCTCCGGCGCGGGCGTTGTGACCGACGATGCGTCCGGACGGCGCCTCCGCAATGAGGACGCCGACGGGGAGCGTCTCCATCACCGTCCGCAGAGTAGCCTCGCCCGCCCGCATGCCCCGGCGCGCCTCGGCCTCGCCGGCTTCCGCCAGCCCGGCCGGTATGGTGCCGGCGAACAGCGAGGCGACGTGCAGGTCGAGGCCGGTGAAGGCATCGGGGTGGCTGGACTGGAGCTTCAGGACGCCGACGGCCTCGCCTCCGCGGAGGATCGGGACGCAGACGGCCGAGCGGGCGCCGAGCGCTTCGACGAGGTCTCGCCTGACCCGGGGATCGACGAGGAGGTCCGGGCAGAGGACCGGCTTGGCATTCATCAGGCAGTGGCCTGAGAGGCTGCCGGCGATCGGGACGCGCAGCCCCACGTGGGCGCCGAGCGCACCGCGTGCCGAGCGGTAGACCAGTTCGTCGCCCTCGCGCAGTTCGATCACCGCCCCTTCGGTTTGGGAGACCGCGGCCATGACGCCGCCCACAAGGGTATCGAGAATGACGTCGCGATCCCCGGCCGCCTGGGTCACGGCGGCCTGGGCGGCGATCAGCGCGTTCTGCTGATCGATCAGCGCGGCCTGGCCGGAGAGAAGGCCCTCGCGCTCGGCGACCGAGCGGCGCAGCTCCATCTGTGACATGACCTGTCCGGCGAGCGCGCGCAGGGCTGTCGCCTGCCGGTCCGTGAGACCGTCCGGTCGAGGAGCCAAGTCGATCACGCAGAGACTGCCGAGGCGCTGGCCGTCGACGGCCTCCAACGGCGCACCGGCGTAGAAGCGAAGGCTCGGTTCGCCGGTGACGAGTGGATTGTCTCGCGTGCGAGGGTCCAGCGACAGGTCCGGGATGACCAGAATGTCCGGTGCGCCCAGAACGTGCGCGCAGATCGATTTGTCGAGGGATGTCTCGCACGAGGCAAAACCCGACTTTGCCTTGAACCACTGGCGGTCGCCCGCCACGAGGCTGACGAGCGCGACCGGGGCGGAGCAGATCAGCCGAGCCAGCTCGACGATATCGTCGAACCCCTTCTCGGGAGGCGTGTCGAGGATGTCGTACTCGCGAAGCGCTTCCAGCCGGCGGGCGTCGCCGACATGAGGCGGGAGCGTACGGGTGTCGGTCATGGGCGGCTCGCTGTCGGGAACGGATGCGCTCGCCGACGCAAGGCCGCGATGTGACGGGATGCGGAGTTCGGGTGCCCCCGACAACACGGTGACCGCGCAGTGGTTGCTGGCCCGCCCCGGCCACGTCTCCGGGCGGCGCTTCCCGCACCGGGGTGTGACGCGACGCGTCGGATTCGAGCGCGGCGGTCCAGGCTCGTGCCGACGCGCTGACCGCCCTCGTCCCGCCGCGCGCAACGATTGCACCCACGGCGTCGTCGGTCTGATCGAAGCCCTGTTAGGGGGCTGCTGCCCCACGACAAATCCGGGCTCACGTCATGGCAATTGCGATGGGACCAAACCGCCAAGCCGGAGTTGTCGTCCGAACACGTCTCCCAAGGTACCCGGGAGCTCCTGATGCGGGAGCCGGATGCCGCTATCCAGATGGGGCCCGATGGCCGAGTCCGTTACGACGCACGTCCCCCGGCCTCGCGACATCCTGTCGACGGGGATCGATGGCCTCGACGAGATCCTCGATGGTGGGCTAACGCGCAGCCGCCTTTACTTGCTCGAAGGGACGCCCGGGACCGGCAAGACGACTGTCGGCCTTCAGTTCCTCCTCAACGGCGTCGCCCACGGGGAAAAGGGTCTCTACGTCACCCTTTCGGAAAGCGCCGACGAGCTTTCGTTCGCTGCCGGGACGCACGGGTGGTCTCTGGACGGCATTGAGGTCTACGAACTCGTCAACGAACTCGGCCTCGACCCCGACAGCGAGCAATCCGTCCTGCATCCGTCGGAGGTCGAACTCGGAGAAACCGTGCGCGAGGTGATCGACCGCGTCGACAGCCTCAAACCGCAGCGGGTCGTTTTCGACAGCCTGTCCGAGCTTCGCCTGCTGGCCCAGAACCCCCTCCGCTACCGGCGCCAGATCCTGGCCTTGAAGCAGATGTTCGCGTCCAGGAAATGCACGGTTCTCCTGCTCGATGATGGGACCGCTGACGTCCAGCTCCACAGCATCGCCCACGGGGTGATCATGCTGGAGCAGATCCGGCGCGGTTTCGGCGCCGCACGCAGGCGTCTCAATGTCCTGAAGATGCGCGGCGTCAAGTTCCACGGCGGAATGCACGACTTCGTCCTGGATACCGGCGGCGTCGAAGTCTTCCCCAGCCTCGTTGCGAACGATCATGCCGCGAAGTTCGATATGACCCCGGCATCGACCGGCTCGCATGAGCTCGACCTTCTCCTGGGTGGAGGGCTAGCTCCCTCGACCAATACCCTGCTGCTCGGTCCCTCGGGGGTCGGGAAGACCACCACGGCGGTCCGCTGCATGCTGGAAGCGTTGGATCGCGGGGACAAGGCGACCTACTTCCTGTTCGACGAGGGTCGGCAGACCATGCTCACGCGCGCCAGGGCGCTGGGAATGGACCTCGACGCGCATCTTTCCAGCGGCAGGCTGGTCATCGACGAGATCGAGCCGGCCGAATTTTCGCCCGGTGAATTCGCCTGCCGGGTACGCGGCACCGTCGAGACGCGGGGCGCCAGCTTCGTCGTGTTCGACAGCCTGAACGCGTATATCCACGCCATGCCCGGCGAGGAACACCTCGTCCTGCAGATGCACGAACTCCTGAACTACCTGAACCAGAAGGGCGCAACGACCCTGCTGGTTCTCGGTCAGCACGGCGTGATCGGCGACGTCCGATCGGATATCGACCTCAGCTATCTCAGCGACGGCATCCTCCTGTTCCGGTACTTTGAGTCCAATGGCTCGGTTCGGACCGCTCTCTCGGTGGTGAAGAGCCGCGTCAACGCGCATGAGCGCACCATTCGGGAGCTCAAGCTCTCCCCCATCGGCCTGCAGGTCGGCGCCGCCCTGACCGATTTCCAAGGCATCCTGTCCGGCCTGCCGACCTACGACGGCAAGGTGGCGCTGATCCCCGGCGGCGACGCGGCGGAGGCGCCGTGATGCCGTCTCTCGACCCTGACGGGGAACGCGTCCTGATCCTTGCGCCGCGCGGACGCGACGCGATCGTCATGGCGCAGCTGCTGTACAAATCCGACGTCCTCACCACCGTCTGTGCCGATGGCGACGCATGGCTCGACGGCCTACGCACCTCCGTTGCGACGTCGATCGTGACGGAAGAGGCGCTTCTCGACGTCGATCCCACAGCGCTGAACGCGTGGGTCTCGTCCCAGCCGCCGTGGTCGGACTTCCCCTTCATCATGCTGGCGACGCGGCAGGCCGGACGACGCACCTCCTCCGCCGCCGCCATGATCGAACGCCTCGGCAACGTCGTCCTGCTGGAACGCCCGATCAACGCGGAAACGCTCCTCAGCGCGGTCTCCTCGGCCTTGCGGGTCCGCCGCCGCCAATACCAGGCTCGGCAGCATATCTGGGAACGCGAGGATGCCCAGCAGCGGCTGCGCATCGCGAACGAGACTTTGGAACGTCGTGTCGAGGAGCGTACGCGCGAGGTGGAAGCGGCGCGCGAGACCCTGGCCTTCGCGCTGGATTCCGCCAGCATGGGGTCGTGGGATCTCGATCTCGTCAACGATACGGCACGACGCTCGCGCCGACACGATGCGATCTTCGGCTACGACGTGCCGATTGCGTCGTGGGGCATGGCCGAGTTCCTGAACCACACCGTGCCGGAGGATCGGCTCTTGGTAGAGACCGCTTTCGCCACGGCGGTCGGGACTGGGACACTGGACATCGAATACCGGATGTCGCGGGCCGATGGCGCGATCCGTTGGATCGCAGCCAAGGGTCAGGTGGAGTATGGAAACGACGGACGCCCTGTCCGTATGGCTGGCATCGTCGTCGACCGGACCGACCAGCGAAATACCGAGGAAGCCCTTCGCCAGGCCCAGAAGATGGAAGCCATCGGGCAGCTGACCGGAGGCGTGGCGCACGATTTCAACAATCTGCTCACCGTCATCGTGGGCGGCCTCGACATGATGATCCGCAAGCCGGAGAACACCGAGCGCGTCGTCCGCCTAGCGGAAGCCGCGATGAATGCGGCGCGGCGCGGCGAGCAGCTCACCCAGCAACTCCTGGCGTTTTCGCGCAGGCAGATGCTGCGGCCCCAGACCATCAACCCGAACCGCCTCCTCACCGAGTTCAAGCCGCTGGCCGAGCGGGCGGTCGGCGGCGCACTGGAGCTCCGGTTGGATCTCGACGCCCTCATCGACCCGATCCGGATCGATCCGGCGCAGTTCGAGGCGGCGGTCCTGAACCTTGTCGTCAACGCGCGCGACGCAATGGAGGGGGGTGGCTCAAGGATCGTCGTGCGGAGCCGGAACCTGCACCTCGATACCGCGGCGGTTGCCGGCAAGGGCGTACCGCCGGGGGCCTACGTCGAAGTTTCTGTGATCGACCAGGGCAGCGGCATCACCCCCGAGACGATGGCTCGGGTGTTCGAACCATTCTTCACGACGAAGGAGGTCGGGAAAGGAACAGGCCTCGGCCTGTCCCAGGTCTACGGCTTCACCCGCAGCGCAGGTGGATTCATCGGCATCGACACGGAGCTTGGTGTCGGCACCACGTTCCGCCTCCTGTTCCCACGTTCGGCCGAGCCAGCCGGAGACGAGGTTGGCACCGGCGGCGGCACCCTCCCGCTTCGTCGGGCTACCGAAGGCGACACCGTGCTTCTGGTCGAGGATGACGAGCAGGTTCTCGGCATGGCCGTCGAAAGCCTCGAGGAACTCCACTACCGCGTGGTGGTGGCCCGCAACGCCGCCGAGGCCGTCGTCCACCTCCAGGGCGTCGAGCGGATCGACATCCTGTTCTCCGACGTGATGATGCCGGGCGGCATGAACGGCTCGCAGCTCGCCATCGAGGCGCAGCGCCTCCGGCCCGGCCTCAAGGTCCTCCTGACCTCGGGTTACGTGGCAAACCTCGAAGAGGGACAGGTGATCGGGCGCGGCGATCTTCCTGTCCTGAACAAACCATACCGGCGCGATGAACTGGCCCACTCACTCCGTCTCGTCCTCGGAGGAAAGCGTTGCTGAGGATCGTGACGACCTGATACTTTTATAATCGAGGTCGATCACTGCGAATTTTTATTTTGTCGGATGATATTCTTCTTCACTCAAACGCCGATGCGAAAACCATAGGACTGACCGTGGATCGACACGCCAACTTCCGCTGCCGATCGCGGGCGCAGGCGTAAGGCCCGAGCCTACGTTCGAAACGGTACCCGTTCAGGTTGGTGAAGAGGGACCCTCTAAAGGATCGGCGCGTTGGGCGAGATGATCGCTCAGCCGCCGCCTGCACCCGACCGCGCCCGCCTCGCCCTCACGGAGGCTGCCCTGACGACAGCAGACGGTCTTTGGCGCGCCGAGATGCGCCGAACCTACGGTCCGGAGGGCGTCTTGATGTACGCCTATGCCCCGGAAGGCCAGGGCGGGCTCGGGACCCCGCTTCGGCGATCCTATGAAGCGCGTCGCGTCGCCGTCGCGCTATGGCGGCACGAGCGGCACCGAACCCAGCGATCGGCTTGAGCGAGCGGTTCGAACATCAAAGCGTTGATCCGGTCGATATTCGAGGGCGTATGATGGCTGAAACGGACGAACAACACGCTGTGAGCGTCGTGCCGCCCACGGTGCAGAGCCGAAACGACGACGTGCCCGAAAAAAGGAAGGGGCGCGAGCCCGGGAACAAGGACGTGGTCAAAGATGCCGAAAGCCAATCGGACGATCCGGACCACGCCGCCAAGGACGGCTTGGCCTAGCTGTCCGTACGGCGGCTCGGCATCTCGCCAGCCGTGATCAACGCACCGGCGATCGCCACCATTCGCCGACCTTGATGGCGGGCTGCATCGAGGTCTTCCATCCGGGGTGGCTGGTTCTTCGAACCCACGATGGTAGACGCGCCGTAGGGTGATCCCGCTTCGAGCATCACTTCGTCGGTGTAGCCGGTCGGCAGGATGACCATGCCCAGATGCGCCATCGGGGCATACAGCGACAGGGTGACGACTTCGGATCCACCATGCGGCCAGGATGTGGCTGCGAAGGCACCACCGACCTTGCCGGCCAACGACCCGCGTTTCCATTGTGGACCGAGCAGATCGAGGTAGTTCTTCAGTTCGGTCGCCATCGCTCCGAAGTAGCAGGGTGTGCCGAACAGGATTGCATCAGCCCACTCGGCATCCTCGTGCGTGGGAGCCTCGTACAGGCTGTTTTGTCGAGCGGCGCTCTCTGTCCACCCGTCGACTTTCGCCATGGAGGCCGCGTCGGCGACTTCGCGCGCTCTGCGTACACGCACGTCCGCGCCAGCGTCCCGCGCAGCTTCCGCTGCGGCGCCTGCGAGCGCTTCCACGCTGCCACTGCGTGAGTAGTAGACGATCAACAGTCGGGTTGAGGTGGGAGTCGAATCGGTCACAGCACGCTCCTACGGGTTGGTGCCATGGGCCGGCGGTTGCGGGTCGGACGAGCGAGCGTCAGATCTGGCGGCAATTCCGCAGCCTGCTGAAGCCACGGCTCCATGGCCGGTGGTTCGATGCGACTTCACCATCGGGCCAGCCATCAGCACGGTCTGCCTGAGACTTGGGCCACCGATGATCCCGCAGACAAGCGGCGTGCTGGGACCGCCGCGCTGGCCGTATCGACTGGAAGGCCGTTCTGCCACCTAAGAACCTCGCTGATCCACGTTTGCGGATCCGAAGTAGCAACAGATGCTCTACCCAATAGGTCCGCGCCTGTGGCGCCATGGCTCCTAGGCCAGTCCGAGCACACGTAACCGATGCCGAACCTCGGCACCGGCTTCCGTCGCTCTGACCTGCAGCACGATGGCAAATTGCCCTTGGATTGCAGGTCAGGGCCCGGCAAGGCACGGACCGTAAAATCCCTCGCTCGCTTCGGCTGATTTGTTAGTCGCATTCGCATGGCATTGTCGTATTTTACGAAACCATTTCGTTTCATAGCCAATATTTAATGCATCGACCGAACAGCTTCCAAGTTGTCTGGTCGGCTGACGCGAGCACCTCGGTGATCGAACAGGAAGGAAGACAATCATGACGATGATAAACACGATGATTGTTGCCGCAGCTGTCACCACTCTGCCGATCGCAACGGCACAAGCGATGCCGATCGCGGCCGACCTAGGCGGCGCGGCTCCGGTTACCCGTGTCGCGGGCGGTTGCGGACCAGGCGCGTGGCGTGGTCCGTGGGGGCGTTGCCGGAACACCCCTTACTCCGGCCCTCTCCCGGGGGGCTGGTATCAGGTTCGTGCCGGGAACGGGTGCCCTCCGGGCTACTGGCGCGGCCCGTGGGGACACTGCCGGAATACACCCTTCCATGGCCAGCTGCCGGGCGGCGGCTACCGATAAGAGGGCGCGGCACCGGCCTGCGGGGCGCAGGTCGGCTGGCCGGTCCTGCTGTTGTCGGGCACGGCGCAGACGGCTGTCCGAGGGCGCAATGCACGCGCGAATCCTGATCGGCCGAGGGTGCATCCGCCCTTGAATGCCTCCCCAATTACGGCGCCGACGGCGAGATCCGGTTTGGGGAGGGATAAAACCGGCGCTGAGTTCGTTAGGGCGCTACAAACCGCTTCGGTTAGGGATCAAAAATGCGCACGCTCATCCTCGCCTTCGGCCTCGTCGCCATCGCCGTCCCCGCCTCGGCACAGGCCCCGAAGCGCGGCAATGCGGATCTGCAGACCTATTGTGCGGGTGACGCCATCACGTTCTGCGCCGGCATCGACCCGAATAGCCCGCAGATGGACGCCTGCTTCAAGAAGAACATGAGCCAGATGTCACCGAATTGCCGCAGCGCGATCGATGCGTACAAGAGCGACGGCGGCAAGTAATTTTATCGTCAAAATAGGTAATACCGAAAAAGCTGGGAGATCGATTTGTTTAGTCATATCATGGTGGGCAGCAACGATTTGGAGCGATCGAAAGCGTTCTACGATGCCCTCTTCGCTGCAAGCGGGGCCGGCTCCGGCGCAGAGGATGCGCTGGGACGCCTGATCTACACGCACAAAGGCGCACGCTTGATGATCAGCAAGCCGATCGACGGAAATTCCGCTTGTGGCGCGAATGGCGGCACCATCGGGTTCACCATGGATAGCCCGGAGCAGGCCAAAGCTTGGCACGATGCGGGCGTCGCGAACGGTGGCACTTCGGTGGAAGATCCGCCGGGTGAACGCCAAGGCGGCTCCGGCCGGTTGTACCTGGCGTATCTCCGCGACCCGGACGGCAACAAACTTTGTGCCCTCCACCGGATCGCAGGCTGAGACCCGTTCGTTTGGCGACGTAGGCGACTGTCCCGCCAACCCGTGCTCAGATCGGGCGGCGGGGCAGTGCCGGCGAAACCGTTTTCGAGAGGCAGCCCATGTCGGTCGAGCCAGGCCAAACGTTATCGGACGAAGAGCTGGACCACCTCGCGCGCAAGCTGTTCGCCGAGGTTCGGGCCGAAAGTCCGGAGTCGAAGGCGGACGCGGCCTTGAAGACCGCCGGCGAGGTGGCTGGAGAGGTCGTCCCGATCCTCCCGGATTGGCTCCTGGAGCCCAATGACGTCGCCGTCGAGCGCGGCCGCGAAGACTGAAGCTCCTGACGGAACTATCGCTCGATTTTGCGTCTTCCTCCTTCACCAAATCAGGAGGAACCATGCCACGTATTGCTACGCTGACGGGCGCCGTCGCCATCCTCGCGCTGACCGCGACGACGTCCTTCGCGGCCCCATGCAAGGTGGGCACGACCACCAGCGCCAATGGCCCTACGACCAAGGACACCAGCTCGAACGTCGAAGGTGGTTCGACCGCTAAGGTGACGCCAGGCGCCAAGGGTGAGTCGCCCGGTACGGTCGGCGCGATGAACAACGCCGGCGCCGGCACCATGGCGGACAAGGGCGAGAAGAAGGCCCCCGAGGGCCAGCCGGTGAAGCCGGGCGACGACAACTGCTGACGATTTCTGGCCCGTAGGCAATCCGCCTGCGGGCTTACCCCGTTCCAGCGATCGGCCATCTGATGGCCGTGCCGACGAGCGCGACGCTGACCTGGGCGACGAGCGATCCAACGCATCGAGTCTGCGAAGGGCAGGGGGCAACCGGCGTCGCAACGACGCCCGTTGCCGAGTTAGTTGTCGTTCCGAATAGCGGTCAACCTTATAGCTCCTTGCCCTGATGCCGGGCTCTGAATAGCAACCAGGATTTTGTAAAGCGGAGAAACACTCCGGATAGTCCTCTAAGCTGACGAGCAGCCTGCGCATGATGATTTGACCGGCCCAAGTCAACAGGTTGTTAACCATGTTGTAGCAGGATGCTCCTGGCGATCGGCTGGGGAGCTGAGCGCCAACGGAACGGAATCGCCGACGCGCTCGCATTAGGCCCGCTACGGGAACACCCGGGCGGGCCTTGCCTATTTCTGGGCTTTGAGTGCCCCGCACTCGTGCAGCATCATTGGACGCGCTGATGCGAGACATCCTTCGGCTCGGCCTTGCCAGCCGGGCTCCACGCGCGTGTCACGGGATTGCGCGCACCGACGCCTTATGACCCGTCGGGTGGCTTTGCGCGGGTTCGCTAAGCTGTTCCAGCTGCGCTGCCGGCGTGCTCTCGACCAGAAGCCGGATCATCGCGGATCGGCTGTCCAGCATCATGGCCGGTGGTTCTCCCACAAAGATTTGCCACGCTGCCACGAACGCGGCCTGCGACATGTGGGTGAGCGCGTCCTCGCTCTGGGACATCGGCTCGGCCGGTACGATAGGCACGTCGGTCATTCACTTAGTACGAGGCCGGGCCACACTGCGTTTCATGGGGGCTTTAGCAGGGTAAAGGTGCGTTTAACGGAACCGGCGACCGCTCGATATTTGTTTCCGGTAGCGAGTAGTCGTCCCCTCAGCCATGGGGCCTGCCCAGTGGGCCAGGTTCCTCAGAACGGAGCCGCGACGACCGAGGCGATCCGTCGAGTGACCCTCAGGACGCCCCCGAAACGCGAAGGGATGGCCCCGATGACGGCCGCCACACCGAAATATTCGAGCGCCGCGGCAGACCGAGGCGCGAAGACGTCGGATCCCTGTTCGACGGTGCTGTCACCGCAGGACCATGCGATCGAGATCGCATTGCGCCGTCCTATTTGCGCGCCTGGCAGCGCGTCCAGCGAAAGCGGCTTGCGCAGTCGCAGCGACCGCCGCCGGGGGTGCCGCGCCTGAAGGTGTCTCAGGCCTCTATGGCGCCAGGGGGCGAGATGATGCCCGGGCCGCTTGGGTCGATGTGACAGGATGATCACAGCGTTCGCGAGACGCCCACGCCTCAGTATTCCAACACATTGAGTGAGGGATCCATGATTGCACGTACTAGTTGCAACATGGAAGGAGATCCCCATGCAGGCATCCGAATGCTGCATCTTCCGCGTGACGGTCGCGGCGAGCCTCGGCTGGCTCATCGCACTCACCCTGATGTGGAAACACGGCGTGCTGGCTGCGCTGCTCGTCAGCCCATTGGTCGGAACGGCGGCAGCGATTGCGGCTATGACGCTGTTTTGGTTTGCGAGCCTGTTCGTCTCGTGCGAGCCGATAGGGCCACGCGCCTTTGACGCCGACCGGTGACGAGACCTGATCGAAACCTGGTGCCGAGTCGTTCTTCTCGCGCCTGCGCAGCGGTGACGGCAGCGCGGATGACGGACCGTCGATGGTGGCCTCCACCGTCTTCCCCCTGACGCCCCCCAGAGCCCGCTGCAACTGAGCGTTGCAGCCGCGGAGAGCTACGGGCGGCGTGACGCGGCGCAGCCTTGCGGCTCTCGACGAACGCGGCCGAATCCGACGATCGGGTCAACGTTACGGTCGCGACGGATGTCCGCGACCAGGCCTGATCATGTCGCGGGCCATCCATACGCAACCGGATGGAGGGCAGGGCGCAGCAGGCACCGTGCCGGGGCCACCGGGCGGAGCCGAAACCGGCACAGGCTAAAGTCAGCGCGCCCTGCCGGACGTATTCTTGAACCCGTCAGGCCGTGCCGGCATGCAGTCGCCGCTACCGCTCGGGCCAGTTCGGTCACGTTCTTCAGCCGTGGCACTGGATTTCATCGGGCTCAGTGCGGAGAGAGGTACTTGATCACGGCGGCGACCACGGCGATCAGCGTCCCGCCCGCAATCGGCGCGAACAAGCCGAGGATCGAGATCAGGATGATGAGCGTGACGGCAGCGTTCTCGGCCCGCTTGGCATCCCGTGAGGGTTTGCGCGGCGGCTCCCACCGGGGCGGGACAGATCGCTGATCGGGAGGGACGAACATCTGCCTCCATGATGCGCACAGCCAGAAATCATCCCGATGCTATGCTCAATTGGCGAGGCTGTCACCGCGTCGATCGTCCGCAGCCGACCCGAATAAGTCGAATTTGATGTAAATGGCGAACCGCCCGCGAAGGATCCTGGGCCTATACTGGACGTGGCCCTGCGTTGAGTGATCCCATGGACAATCAAAGATCGGCTCGTCGTGTCTCCATCAATATGATGGGACGCATCACCGTGCCCGATGAGGCGGCAATTCCCTGCGTGATCCATGACATCTCGAAATGGGGCGTTCGGGTCCGGCTCGACGGTACGGAGCGCGTCCCGGACAAGTTCACACTGATATTCGATGCCACCGAGAAGGTGATCGGGTGCGAGACCGTTTGGAAAAGCTCCGATGAGATCGGCGCCCTGACCGACTTGATGGAATGACCGGCGACCCGACCCCCGCGTCGGTCAATCTCAGGCGCTCGATGCTGATCGAACCTTGGCTATGAGCGGGAATCTAAAGCAGATTTTCGCTGCAGATCTTGTCGTTAACCACTCGTTAACGGTTTCGCCATAGTGGTTAATGGACGGTCGGTGGAGGTGGTCTGCCGCGCATGTCGGGCGAGCCTCCGATGATCCTTTTGATAGCGGCCGCGATCGGTAGCGGTCTGGTGACGGCCATCGTCCTCGCGCCGCTGAGTCCCCTGGCGGCGCTCCTCACGGCGCCGCTAGTCGCCAGCGTCGCGACCGGGCTTGTGTGCCTTCTCATCGGGTGGCGCAGTGCCCGCGCCGGCGGCGATGTAACGGTCCTCGACGAACAGGCGGACGCGATGGTGGCGGCCCTCCGGGCGGCTGCCGACCATGCCAAGGCCGTGTCGCCCATATCGGCGAATACGTCGTCGCGTCGCAACAAGGTCGCGTAGAGGTCCGGTTTGATTACTACAGGACCGCGGACCGCGCGGCCTTCGCCTCGCTGCCGGCCAGGGCCAGGTGTCACAGGCGCGAAGAGATATTCTGGACACGGCTCGGTTTCGAGGGGCCGACGGCCCTGGAACGCAATCCGCAAGCTCGTCGGCGGCGGCGGCGGCGGCGATGTACGTTTAGGGACGGCGGTGGTCCAGCGCAGGAACGGCCAACCCGTTCCGTTCGGACGTCTTGAATCAGCCCGGATCTGCCTCCTTGCGCGGCCGGCTGTGACGCGTTTCGGCTCGACAACGCGGCGCGGATCGGCACGTGCGAGTACGTTCGGCGGCCTGCTGGCCTTACAAATGTCTCGCGGGCATCCGAAGATCGACGGCCGGAACGCGGGATCGGGAACGACGGGGAGGATGCGCCCACCCTGGCGGAGGGCACCGAAGTTCGCGCGTTTGAAGCATCGGCGGCCGCGCTGCGGGGCTCGTGGAGTGGCCCGCCACTCAGACGCCCATGCGCGTCATCGAAGACCGTGCGCGAGCCGCCAAAAACAGCCATGCTGCCGTGGAACGAGATGTGGCCCCGTTGGATCGTCGCTTGAAGTTCCCGATGTCAGATGCGCTGTTCTCGCCCGCCTTCGAGCGCAATGCCCCATCGATCGTCGAAGTCCTGAAGCGCGTTGTTCCGCCGAGCGGCCTCGTTCTGGAGATCGCAAGCGGATCGGGCGAGCACGCCGTTCACTTCGCTCGTGCGATGCCCACCCTCGACTGGCAGCCCAGTGATCCGGACGAGGCGGCGCGGCGCAGCATCGTCGCCCATGCGTTTGCTTCGGGACTCTCGAACCTCCGGTCCCCGATGGCGCTCGACGCGGCCCGGCAGCCATGGCCGATAGCCAAGGCCGACGCGATCGTCGCGATCAACATGATCCATATCGCGCCCTGGGACGCGACCATCGGGCTGATGGCCGGTGCGGGCGCGACGCTACCTGCGGGTGGAATCCTCTATCTCTATGGCCCGTTTCGGGAGAATGATGCCCACACCGCGCCGAGCAACGCCGCCTTCGACGAGAGCTTGCGCATGCGGAACCCCTCTTGGGGTGTGCGTGACATCGAGGCTGTTGCAGCTGCCGCCGACAGGCACGGCTTCCGTCTCTCTGAGCGCGTCGCGATGCCCGCCAACAATCTCAGCCTGATCTTCCGCAAGCTGGATCGCCCCTCCGCGAACGGTGGCGGATCTGCGCGATGACGGCTTCCGCCTCGACGAGCGCGGTCGTCATCGGTGCCTCGGGAGGGATAGGCCAGGCTCTCGTGTGCGCCCTCGCGGCGAACCAAGCCTACGGCTCGGTCTTCGCGCTCTCCCGCTCGAAGCCGTTAGCACCGAATGGCGTCCGCACCGTTGCGATCGACCTCGGTGACGAGGCCACGATCGCTGCGGCTGCGGAAAGCATCGGTGCGGCCGGACCTGTCGGCTTGGTCATCGTCGCAACCGGACTCCTTCATCAAGACGGCGTTTTGCCTGAGAAAACATTCAAGGCGCTCGATCCCGCCGCGATGGCGACCGTCTTTTCGGTCAACACGATCGGCCCGGCGCTCGTGGCGAAGCATTTCGTGCCTTTGCTGGCGCGCCGGGGACGCTGCGTGTTTGTGGCCTTGTCGGCGCGGGTCGGATCCATCGAGGACAACCGTTTGGGCGGCTGGTACTCCTACCGCGCGTCGAAAGCGGCGTTGAACCAGATCCTGCGGACGCTTGCGATCGAAGTGGCTCGCACCCGGCCGGAGGCACTCGTCGTCGGCCTGCATCCGGGGACGGTCGCTTCCGAGTTGTCGCGGCCTTTTCGGTCGGATCCCAACGCCCACGGCGTCGTTCAGCCCGACGTGAGCGCGGCTCATCTCCTCCGCGTGCTCGATAGCCTCGCGGCAAAGGACACCGGAGGCGTCTTCGCCTGGGACGGCACGCGGATCCCAGCCTGAACGCGGTACCGACCGAGATGCGCCCGGTGGTGGCCAACTGCTGGGCCGGCAAACGCTGCTTGCAACCCCTCGATAGCGATATCCGTCGACCGCTCAGCACACATTACAGCAATCGAGGACGGATATAATAGAGTCGCAAATCCAGCTTTACGGAAGATCTTTGCGGCGCGCGGCGCCTCGCCGGTTCGAGGGCATGAGCTATAGTCGATTGTCCTCTGAGATCTTCGGCGACGGACTAAAACTTCAGCGTCAAACGCCCCGCCTCCACACGCCCGACAGTGTCCGCCACGCCGGTGCCAGCACGAAGCCCGTGAACGGGATCAACAATCCGCCGACCGCCAACCCGATCAGGCCCGACGCCATCGCGGTAACGAGCCATTCGACGATGCCCGCGGCGAACGGGACGGATGAGGCTGCGCCGACCGCGGCCTGATGCGCGGTGTGTGCCGGGGCCGACAGGCCGTAGGCCTCCATCCCGTGCATCAGGATCCCGCCACCGACCCAGATCATTGCCGCCGTGCCGACGACGGCAAGGATCTTAAGCAGGATCGGCATGCCATAAACCACCCCGCGTCCGAGACCACGGACGAGAATTCCGAACGGCGGTCCCGCCGCGCTGCCAGCGAGGGCAAGGCCTGCGTCGTCGGCCTTCACGATGAGCGCCACCACGCCGTAGACCCCCACGGTGATGCCGAGAGCGACGATGGCCAGGACGGCCGCCCGCATCCAGAAGGTGCCCTCCGGCAGCGCGGCCAGGGTGATGGCCATGATCTCGGCCGACAGGATGAAGTCGGTCTTGATCGCGCTCGCGACGCGGCTGTCTTCCCGGGCCTGGTCGCTCCCTGCGTCGCCCGGGCCTTCCGCGTCGTGGCCGTGCGCATGATGAGGAAAGAGGGCCTCGTAGACCTTCTCGGTGCCCTCGTAGCAGAGATACGCGCCGCCCAGCATCAGGAGCGGCGTGATCGCCCAAGGCGCGAAGGCACTGAGTGCGAGGGCACCGGGCAACAGGAACAGGAGCTTGTTCCGGAGCGATCCCAGGGCGATCTTGCCGACGATCGGCAGCTCGCGTTCTGCCGCGAAGCCGACGACGTAGCGCGGCGTGACCGCGGCATCGTCGATGACGACGCCGGCCGCCTTCGTTCCGGCCCTCGCGGCCTGCCCCGCTACGTCGTCGAGGGATGCCGCCGCCGCCCTGACCATGAACGCGACATCGTCCAGCAGGGCGATCAATCCAACGCTCACAGGTCTTCCCTCGTCAAAGATCGGTCCGCCAGACAGACGAACCGCGACCGGATTTGATCCGTCACACAGGGAGGTCGGTGCGACAAGGCCGCCGGAGGCGCCGACCCGGGACCTGACAGGCTCGGGATCCGATTCGCGCGCTATCGATCGGATGCGACGCGGCTCTCAAGGCGCCGGGGGCGCATCGATCCGCCGAACGGTCGAACCTTAGGCGGCCGCGTCGGTTGTCCGAACCGCCGGGTCACTCGGCGGGCTGAGGTGCGGAGCGGTCGTCGTGCTCCCGGGAAGCGGCAGGCTTACCCAGGAGCCGCTCGAAGGCGACGTAGAAGGTCGGCGTCACGAACAGGGTGATGAAGGTCGCCACCAGGAGGCCGCCGATCACCACGGTGCCCATCGAGACCCGGGCGTTGGCCCCGGCGCCGCTGGCGATGGCAAGCGGCACCGAGCCCATGATGAACGCGAACGAGGTCATCAGGATCGGGCGCATGCGCAGGCGCGCCGCATCCTGGGCGGCCTTGAGCACGTCCTCGCCCTGCTTGCGCAGATCCTCCGCGAACGCCACGAGCAGGATCGAGTTCTTGGCCGCCAGCCCGACCAGGAGCAGGAGACCGACCTGCCCGAAGATGTCGAGGGCGAGCCCCCGGATGGCCAGGAAGCCCACCGCGCCGAAGATCGCGATCGGCGTGCCAAGCAGGATCACGAAGGGCAGGCGCAGGGACTCGTACTGCCCGGCCAGCAGCAGGAAGATCATCAGCGTGCCGAGGCCGAAGATCAGAGGCGCGTAGCCGCCGGCGATCTTCTCCTGGTAGGCGACGTCGGTCCATTCCACCGCGTAGGTGGACGGCAGCTTGGAATCGGCCAGGGCTTCGATCGCCGCGATGGCGGTGCCTGAACTGGCGTTGGCCGCGGTGTCCACGGCGATCTCGATGGTGGGATAGGTGTTGTAGGACAGGACAGCGGTCGGGCCGGTGACGAAGTGCGTCTGGATCAGCGAACCGACGCGGACAGGCTCGCCGCGATTGTTGAGCACGGTGAGCGCCTCGACATCCTCGATCGTCCTACGTCCCGAGGCCTCGCTCTGCACGTAGACCTGATAGACGTAGCCGAACCGGTTGAAGAGGTTGACGAAGCTCGAGCCGACATAGGTCCCCAGCGCGTCGAACAGGTTCTGGAGCGGCACACCGAGCTGCTCGGCCTTGGCCCGGTCGATCTCCAGGCGCATCTGCGGGACGCCGTAGCTGGTCGTGGGGATCGCACGGCCGACCGAGGGCAGCTTCTCCATCTCAGCGATGAAGCGTTGTGCAGCCTCCGCGAGCTTGAGCCCACCGGAACCGCTGCGGTCCTGCAGTTCCAGCGTAAGGCCGCTGCGCGAGCCGAGCCCGGGGAGGGGTGAGGGGTTCACCACCCGGATCTGGCCATCGGGGTCGTGCTTGAAGCGCTTCTGCACCGTGGCGATGACATCGGTGACGCTCTGGTCGCGCTCGCCCCAGGGCTTCAGCGTCGGGATCTGGAACCCGTAGAACGGCGCGATCGCGTCCGCGAGGATGCTGCGGCCGGTCACCCCGATCGTGTGCTCCACGCTCGGGATCTCGCGCAGGGCCTCGCCGACACGGTCGACCATCTTATCGGTGCGGGCCACGGAGGCGCCCTTCGGCAGGACCACGTCGGCGAAGAAGTAGCCCTGGTCCTCGTCCGGCACGAAGCCGGAGGGCCGCTGCATCGTCATCCACACGGTCACGGCGGCGAAGAGCACGAACACGATGGCGACGAGGGCGATGTGGCCGGTCAGCCAGCCGATCGCAGCCACGAGGCGGCGGCTCGCGCCCTCCAGACCGGCGTTGAACCAGCGCAGGGATGCCCGCCAGCGGCTCTCATCCTTGGCGTCCGCCTCACGGTGCTTGAGGATCAGCCCACACAAGGCCGGGGTCAGAGTCAGCGAAACCACCGCCGAGATCATCACCGAGATGGCGATGGTCAGCGCGAACTGGTTGTACAGCTTGCCGGTGAGGCCGGGGATGAAGGCCACCGGTACGAACAGGGCGGCCAGGACCAGGGTGGTGGCGATGACGGGGCCGGCAACCTCGGTCACGGCCTCCCGCGAAGCGGCTGGGGGGGCCATGCCCTCGTCCATCAGGCGCTCGGTGTTCTCGACCACGATGATCGCATCGTCGACCACGAGACCCACGGCCAGCACCATGCCGAGCAGGCTCAACGTGTTGAACGAGAAGCCGAGCAGGGCCATCGGCCCGAAGGTCCCGACCAGCGCCACCGGCACCGCGATGGCCGGGATCAGGGTCGCCCGCCAGTTCTGGAGGAACAGGTAGGTGACGATCACCACCAGGACGAGCGCCTCGAACAGGGTACGCACGACCTCGAAGATCGCCTCCTTGACGAATTCCGTACGGTCGAGTGCGATCTTGTATTTGAGGCCCGGCGGGAAGCGCTTGGCGAGGTCCACCATCGTGGCACGGGCGCCGTCCATCACCTGAACCGCGTTGGCGTCCGGATTCTGATAGAGCCCGAGCGTGGCCGAGGCTGCCCCGTCGAAGCTCGAGCGGACGCCGTATTGTTCGGAGCCGAGCTCGACCCGTGCCACGTCGCGGATGCGGACCACGGAGCCGTCCGGGTTCGCACGCAGAAGGATGTTGCCGAATTCCTCGGGCTTTCGCAGGCGCCCCTGGGTCACGAGTTGCAGCTCGAAGGCGGTCGCCTGATCGACCGGCGGTTTGCCGAGCGTGCCCGTGGTGATCTGCGCGTTCTGCTGCGTGATGGCGGTCGTGACCGTGCCCGGGCTGATGCCGAGGGCCTCCATCTTCAACGGATCGAGCCAGATCCGCATGGCGTAGCGCTTGTTGGAAAAGTTGACGATGCGGCCCATACCCTGGACCCGGCGCAGCGGCTTGATCACCTGCGTCTCGGCCCAGTTGGCCAGGAACAGCTCGTCGTAGGGCGCCCCGTCCTCAGCGTAGAGGACGATGTTGCCGAGCCGCTGGCGTGAGCTCTTCGTGATCTCCAAACCCTGGGCGTTGACCGAGGGCGGAAGCTTGGCCTCCGCCCGGTTGGCGCGGGTCAGCACTTCGGCGGCCGCGGCATCGAGGTCCGAGCCGACCTCGAAGGTCGCGTCCATGCTGACGCTGCCGTCGGTGTTGCTGGTCGAGTTGATGTAGAGCAGGTTCTGAGCGCCGTTGATCTCCTGCTCCAATGGGATCGCGATGGCCTCGTAGGCCTGCTGGGCGCTGGCCCCCGGATAGGTCGCCTGGATGTTGATGATCGGTGGGGCGATCTCGGGAAACTGAGCGATCGGCAAGGTCAGGCCGGCAACCGCGCCGATCAGCGTGATCAGTACGGAGATGACGCCGGCCAGGACCGGCCGATCGACGAAGCGGGCGAACATGCGGGATCGTGACTTCCGGTCGTGCGCCGCCGACGTGGAGGCCGCGTTGCAACGTCTGGCCGATGAGCGTGTTCCTCTGCCGCCGGGCGCTCGCTATCGCGGAGGGCCGAGCCTCGGGTCTTGGGAGCGTCAGTGGTGCGGACAGCAGTCAAGGTTGGTGTGGGGGCGGGGCTGATCGTCCTGGCGGGCGCAGGGGGCTGGTACGCGGCAGGGCGTCCCACGCCGGAGCGGATGGTCGCGGCGCTCCCGTTCACCGGCGGCGACACGGCGACCGAACCGGCCGAGCCGCCGCTGGACGTCCGGGTCATCACCGTGCGCAAGGTGAAGGTCCCGATCGCCTTCACGTACACCGGAACGATCATTTCCCAGCAGGATGCCACGTTGCAGGCGCGGGTGACCGGCAACGTGACGGAGCGCCCGTTCGAGCCGGGGGGCCACGTCAAGAAAGGGCAGGTGCTCTTCCATATTGATCCGAGGCCCTTCGAGGTGGCGCTGCAGACCGCCAAGTCGCAGCAGGCCCAGGCCCAGGCCCAGCTCACCTTCGCCCAGGCGGAGGTGGACCGCACTGAGACGCTCGCGGACAAGGGCTACGCCACCGAGCAGCGGTTTCAGCAGCTCCAGGCGAACCGGACCTCGGCGGTCGCACAGGTCCAAGGGGCGGAGGCCGCCATCGCCCGGCAGAACCTCAATCTGGATTACGCGGTCGTGAACGCCCCCTTCGACGGGCGCGCCAGCCTGTCCACCATCAACCCGGGCGATCTCGTCATCGAGAACCAGACCCAGTTGGTCTCCGTGGTCCAGCTCGATCCCATCGACATCCAGATGGCCCTGTCCTCGGAGGATTCAGAAGCGGTCCGGGCGGCGATGCGGGATGGGGGCGTCACCGTGTCGGTCCTCGGCGAGGACGGGAAGCCGGTGCGCGAGGCCAAGATCTACCAGCTCGACAACCGGTTCGATCCCCGGACGGCGCGCCGCCTCGTCCGGGCTCTGATGCCGAACGACGACGAGCGCTTCCTGCCGGGCCAGTTCGTCCGCGCCAGTATCCGGACGGGCACGAAGGAAAGGCTGCTGGTGCCGACCGCCGCCCTCGACTCGCAGCTGGCCCAACAGATCGTCTACACGGTCGACGCGGGCGGTAAGATTCAGCAGAAGCCCGTGACGACGGGAGACACCTACGGCGAGAACACGGCGATCCTGGACGGGCTTGCGGATGGCGACCAGGTGGTCGTCGATCACCTGCAGGAGATGCGGCAGAACCTGAAAGTCGTCGCCCAGTCGGCGGGGGATGTCGAACCCGACCGGAAGCCCGGACACGGGGACGCGCCCGCCTCAGGCGAGCCCGGGTAAGCCTAGCTGGCCACGCGGTCCATTTTCGCGCCACGTCGAGATTCTGTCGTCACGGGACGAGTTCTGCATGTCAAAGCTTCACTTGGCCCTCGCAGGCCTACTATTGATCGTTGGCAGCCTGCCCGCGACTGCGCGCACGGCCGAGTGCCGGGTCACCCGCGACGCCTACGCGTCGCTGAAGCAGGGGACGCACTACGATCAGGCGGTGAAGATCCTCGGCTGCCCGGGCCGTCGAGTGACCCACATGGAGATCGGCACCGTTCAGCGGGCGACGTATTCCTGGCGCGGAACCGGCCGCACCGGCGCCAACCTGAACCTGTCCTTCCGCAATGGTCGGCTCACGAGCAAGTCGCAGCTCGGCCTCAACTGAGAGCGACCGACCCGTTCCAGCGTCCGGCGCCAATCGATGGGACCGACGGGGGCGCGCATGCGCATGCGGGTCAGGCACGTCTTAAGCTCGTAAAGATCGCGCAGAACACGCTTGGTCGTTCACCTCTGAGGGTGAATCGGAGCGATTGGAATCGGTTGATCGCCTCCCCGCCAGTCCTGGTGGTGGCACGGACAACGGCCGATCCGCGGCCCGCGCGCGTCAGAACCTGCATTACCGCTTGCTACGACCGAAAGGCCACGGCGGGACAGGCTGAGGTTTGAGCCAGGGCGACGAAGCACTCCGCACGACCGAACGCGCACTTTTCCGCAGAAACGATCCGGGTGGCTAACAGTTCAGCCACCCGGATGGTTAGATCCGTCACGCTTTCGAACACCGGGCCAATCTAAGCTTCGCCGCCGCCTATCACCCGTCGGATATCAGCGATGGAAATCGCCAGTTCGCGGCAATCCAACCGCGGCGCTTACGAGCAACCGGTCGTTGACCCGCAGGTGTCGCACTTCAGGCAGGTGCCGTTGCGGACCAGCGTGAAGTTGGCGCATTCCGGGCATGCCTCGCCGACGTAGCCCTTCATCTTCGCCTCGGCCCGCCGGTCGGCGACGGTGCGTTCCACTTTGGTGAAGGGGAGCGTGTCGGCGATCGTCTCGGTCTGCCGGGCCACCGCCGGCTCGGATTTGAGTGCCGAGGTGCCATGGATCGCATGGACGGTCCCGCCGGCCGGAGAGGTCTGGCCGGTGCTTCCGGCACCGACGCCGACCGTGCCGCCAGCCGGTCCGCCCTGGATCAGGGTGAGGCGGTCGGCCGAGCCGCGCAGCAGGCCGCGCGAGACGACCGAGGAGGCCGGTGCAGGCTTGGACCCGTCGCGCGTGGTGTCGCCGGCCTCGCCGCCGCCGAGCACCGTGCCGCCGATCTCGGCTGGGCTGACATGGGCGAGGTCGGCGCGACCGAGATAGGACACGGCCAGCTCGCGGAACACGTAGTCGAGGAGCGAGGTCGCGTTCTTGATCGCGTCGTTGCCCTGAACGAAGCCGGCCGGCTCGAACCGGGTGAAGGTGAACGCTTCGACATACTCCTCCAGCGGCACGCCGTACTGGAGCCCGAGCGAGATCGCGATGGCGAAGTTGTTCATCAGGCTCCGGAAGGTCGCGCCCTCCTTGTGCATGTCGATGAAGATCTCGCCGAGGCGGCCATCGTCGTACTCGCCGGTGCGCAAGTAGACCTTGTGCCCGCCGACAACCGCCTTCTGCGTGTAGCCCTTGCGCCGGGCCGGCAGCTTCTCGCGGGACCGGATGTGCTCGACCCGCTCGATCACCCGCTCGACGATCTTCTCGGCGATCTGAGCGGCCTTGGAGGCGGCGGGGGCCTGGATCAGCGTCTCCAGGGCGTCATCCTCCTCGTCGTCCTCGTCGACGATGAGGGCGGCGTTGAGCGGCTGCGACAGCTTCGAGCCGTCGCGGTAGAGGGCGTTCGCCTTCAGCGCCAGGGTCCACGACAGGCGGTAGGCCGCCTTGCAATCCTCGACCGTGGCGTCGTTGGGCATGTTGATCGTCTTGGAGATCGCCCCCGAGATGAACGGCTGGGCCGCCGCCATCATGCGGATGTGGCTCTCCACGGACAGGTAGCGCTTGCCGATGCGGCCGCACGGGTTGGCGCAGTCGAACACCGGGTAGTGCTCACGCTTGAGGCCCGGCGCCCCTTCGAGCGTCATCGCCCCACAGATATGGGTGTTGGCGACTTCGATGTCCTTCTTGGTGAAGCCGAGGAACGGCAGCAGTTCGAAGGTCGGGTCCGAGAGCTTCTCGGCCGGGACCTTGAGGGTCTGGATCAGGAACTCGTCGCCCAGCGTCCAGCGGTTGAATACGAACTTGATGTCGAAGGCCGACTTCAGGCCCTTCTCGATCGCGGAGATCTTGTCGTCGGTGAAGCCCTTGGCCCGGAGGGTCGTCGGGTTGATCGCGGGGGCCTGGCCCATGGAGCCGTGGCCCACTGCGTAGGCCTCGATCTCGGCGATCTCGGATTCGCGGTAGCCCAGCGCCCGCAGCGCATCCGGCGCTGCCTGGTTGATGATCTTGAAGTAACCGCCGCCGGCGAGTTTCTTGAACTTAACCAGGGCGAAATCGGGCTCGATGCCGGTGGTGTCGCAATCCATCACGAGGCCGATCGTGCCCGTTGGCGCGATGACGGTCGTCTGGGCGTTGCGGTAGCCGTGGGTTTCGCCAAGCTGGAGCGCCCGGTCCCAAGCCGCGCGGGCATGGGCGCCGAGGTTGTCCTGCGGGATGTTGGCGTGGTCCAGCGGCACCGGCGCGATGCTCAGGAACTCGTAGCCCTCCGCCTCGCCGTGGGCGGCGCGGCGGTGGTTGCGGATCACCTTCAGCATCGCGTCGGCGTTGTCGTCGTAGGCCTGAAACGGGCCCAGCTCGGCCGCCATCTCGGCAGACGTGGCATAGGCCACGCCGGTCATGATGGCTGTCAGCGCACCGGCCAGGGCGCGGCCCTCATGGGAGTCGTAGGGGAGGCCCATGGTCATCAGCAGGCCGCCGATGTTGGCGTAGCCGAGGCCGAGCGTCCGGTACCGGAACGACAGCTCCGCAATCTCCTTCGACGGGAACTGCGCCATCATCACGGAGATCTCGAGCACCACCGTCCAGAGGCGGTTCAGGTGCTCGAACGCCTCGACATCGAAGCGCTTGGCCTGCCGGTCGTACATCGTCAGCAGGTTGGCCGAGGCCAGGTTGCAGGCGGTATCGTCCAGGAACATGTACTCCGAGCACGGGTTCGAGGCCCGGATCCGGCCGCCCTGCGGGCAGGTGTGCCAGTCGTTCATCGTGGTGTTGAAGTGCAGGCCCGGATCCGCCGAGGCCCACGCCGCCTCGCCGATCTTTTCCCACAACTCGCGGGCCGGGATGGTCTTCGCGACCTTGCCGGTGGTGCGCTGAGTCAGTTCCCAGTCGGCGTTCGCATCGACCGCCCGCAGGAAATCGTCCGTCAGCGAGACGGAGTTGTTGGAGTTCTGGCCGGCGACCGTGAGGTAGGCCTCGGAATCCCAATCGGTGTCGTAGACGGGGAAATCGATCTTGGTGAAGCCCTGGCGAGCGAACTGGACGACGCGCTTGATGTAGGCGTCCGGCACGGAAGCCTTGCGGGCGGCCTTGATCTCGCGCTTCAGGGCCGGGTTGCGCTCCGGATCGAAGCAGGCATCCCCTTCGGCCTCGCACTGGGTGCAGGCCTTCATCACCAGGCCGAGATGCTTGGAGACGACCTTCGAGCCGGTCACCAGGGCGGCGACCTTCTGCTCCTCCTTCACCTTCCAGTCGATGAAGGCCTCGATATCCGGGTGGTCGATGTCGACGATCACCATCTTGGCCGCGCGGCGCGTGGTGCCGCCCGACTTGATCGCGCCGGCGGCCCGGTCGCCGATCTTGAGGAAGCTCATCAGGCCGGAGGACTTGCCGCCGCCACCGAGCTTTTCGTTCTCGCCGCGGAGCGCGGAGAAGTTCGAGCCGGTGCCGGAGCCGTACTTGAACAGGCGTGCCTCACGGACCCACAGGTCCATGATGCCACCGTCGTTGACGAGGTCGTCCTGCACGCCCTGGATGAAGCAGGCATGCGGTTGCGGGTGCTCGTAGCTCGACGCCGAGCGGGTCAGCTCACCGGTGCGGTAGTCGCAGTAGAAATGGCCCTGGCTCGGGCCGTCGATCCCATAGGCCCAGTGCAGGCCGGTGTTGAACCACTGCGGCGAGTTCGGCGCCACCATCTGCTTGGCCAGCATGAAACGCAGCTCGTCGAAGAACGCCGCGGCATCCTCCTCAGAGGAGAAATAGCGGCCCTTCCAGCCCCAGTAGGTCCAGCAGCCGGCGAGGCGGTCGAACACCTGCGTGGCCGAGGATTCGGAGCCGATCCGCTCCTCCTCGGGGAGCTCGGCCAGGGCGGCCTCGTCGGCGACCGAGCGCCACAGGAAGGAGGGGACGTCGTTTTCCTCGATCTTCCTGAGGCGCGCCGGAACGCCGGCCTTGCGGAAGTACTTCTGGGCCAGCACGTCGCTCGCGACCTGGCTCCAGCTCTCCGGAACGTCGATGCCGTCGAGGCGGAACACCACCGAGCCATCGGGGTTGCGAATTTCGCTCAGGGCCTTGCGGAACGGAATACCGGTATAGGGCGACTGTCCGGCCGTGGTGTAGCGACGCTCGAACCGCATAAGACACACCTCTCCCGTCGGGACACGGATGTCCCGGCCCCGCTGGGCGCGGGGTCGATTCCCAATAAGGGGGTCGCGTTCGCTCGCACCCGGAAACCGGAAGCGAGGCGACTCAGCGAAGATGATTTTAGGGCGGTCGAACCTGCCGAAACGCACCACGGGGGGCGGCGCGACCGATGAAGGGACAATACCGCCGCCATCGCTCTCACGTCAACAAGTAGTGTGCGCCGGCGCGGTTCCCCGCTAGATGTTGTGCCGGCTTGTATAAACCTGTGGATATCCGCAGCGCCCTGGATAAGTGCCCTTCTGGCATTCCGGATTCGGAGCGGAAAAATTTTCGATCCACACCCTGAAGTAGAGGCACTTTATCGCGGGTCGTAAATAGCCGACTGAGGTCCGGGGTGGGCGTTGCGGCGCAGCGACAGTTGGGCCCCATGGCTGGACTCGGGCGCGCGCGCTCACCATAACGGCGCCAGAAGCGCCTCTGCGGCGCGGCTTGCTACCGGGACCGGCGATGGCGCTGAAGGACATTTTGCTGCGCGTCTTCACGTGGTGGAACGGCCAGACCGTCTCGCTCGCGCTCCAGACCGCCCGCACCGGCATCTTCGTCGGCGAGGATGATTTCGGAAACAAGTACTACAAGGCCGAAGGCGCGCTGATCGACCGCTCGGTCGGCTCGGAGCGGCGCTGGGTGGTCTATAACGGCTACGCTGACGCGTCGAAGGTGCCGCCCGGCTGGCGCGGCTGGCTCTGCCACAACGTCGATCTCGCCCCGAGCGAGGAGGCCTATACGCCGCGCGCCTGGCAGCAGCCACATGTCGAGAATCAGACCGGCACGCCGAACGCCTACCGGCCGCAGGGCTCGCAGCTTTCCTGGGGCTCCCGTCCGGCCGCGACCGGCGATTACGTGTCCTGGACGCCCGGCGAGTAGGCTTGCACGCCGGATCAGGAGGCTTGCGGCTGCGGCGCCCTTTTACCGCCACCGTTCCGGTGTTCATCGCAAGGCCACCCGATCCGACCGCCGCGCCCGTGAGGGCGCGACCGGCCTTCCTCTAGAGCCTCGTCCCGGATCCGGGCTGCGGCCCTGGGGTCCTTGTTCCGCATCGTCGTCTTCCGAGAGTCGGCCACCCCGTTTCGGGACGATGCATTAGGGGTCCGAGCCTTGAGCCGCACCAAAGCCCTCGCACGCCCCGTCCTGGCCCTCGGTCTGGCATTGGCCCTCGGGGCCAGCCCTGCCGCGGCCGACAAGATCAAGAATCCGACCGCGGTCTTCTCCGGCCTCGACAAGATCACGGGCCGCATCGTGTCCTTCGAGGTCGCGGTGGACGAGACCGTGCAGTTCGGGTCGCTGCAGATGACCCCGCGGGTCTGCTACACGCGTCCGCCCACCGAGAGCGCCAAGACCACCGCGTTCCTCGAAGTCGATGAGGTCACCCTCGACAACAAGTACCGGCGCATCTTCACCGGGTGGATGTTCGCGTCGAGCCCCGGCCTGCACGCCATCGAGCACCCGATCTACGATGTCTGGCTGGTCGACTGCAAAGGCGGCAGCGACGTGATCGCCGAGGCGAAGGAGCAGGAGGACGTGCCGGCGGTGGCGGCCAAGCCGGAGCGGACGAAGCGCGCGGGCCGGGATTCGACCAAGACTGCCCAGCAGCTGAACGCCGCCGGCCAAGTCGATGTCGAGGCGCCGCGCGGCGTGCCGGTGCAGCCGCGCCAGAAACCCTCGCGAAAGTTCTTCCCGTCGAACGAGGGACCGGCTCCGGCCCCGCCGCCCCCGCCGCAGCCGCAAAACCTGTTCGACGCGCTGTTCCGCTGAAGCTCAGTCGCCCGCGCCGACGCCGAGCGCATCCAGCACCCGCGCGCCAGGGACAGTCCCGTCGCAGGGCCATACGTTCCAGTCGGCGTCCGCGTCGAGGGCAATGGCGAGCCGCCGCTTGTAGATGTGCCGCGGCAACTCCTCGGCACCGAACTGCGTGAGGTGATCGGTCACGAACTGGGTGTCGGCGAGGCGGTAGCCTCCGGCGCGCAGTCGGGCCATCAGGTGGACAAGGGCGACCTTCGAGGCGTCGCGCACCTCGTGAAACATGCTCTCGCCGAAGAAGGCCGCCCCCAGCGAGACGCCGTAGAGGCCGCCCACCAGGCGCCCGTCCGCGCCGGCGTAGACCTCGACGGTATGGACATGCCCGAGGTCGAACAGCGCGCCGTAGAGCTCACGGATCCGCCCGTTGATCCAGGTCTTCTCGCTGTCTCGGCGGGGCGCGGCGCAGCCACCGATCACCCCGTCGAAATCCGTGTCGCACCGGACCTCGAACTGGTCGGACCGCACGGTCCGGGCTAGGCGCCGGGACACCCTGAACCCGTCGAGCGGCAGCACCCCGCGCGCCCGCGGCTCGACCCAGTAGAGGGTCGGGTCGGTCGCATCCTCCGCCATCGGAAAGATGCCCGCCGCGTAGGCCTTCAGCAGGATCTCGGGGGTGATGTCCACGCGGGTCGGATCGTGCATGGGACGAGTGTCGCGCGGCGCCGATCCAAATGCCAGAGCCGGCATCGGACCTGATCGCCGCAAGCCGGCGGTGCGATCCCGGCCGGGCTCAGACCTTCATCCCGCCGTCTTCGAGGAAATGCTCGAGCCAGTGGATGTCGTAGAGGCCGTTCTGGACGTCCGGGTTACGCACCAGGGTGCGGAACAGCGGCAGGGTGGTGTCGATACCGTCGATCACGAACTCGTCCAGCGCCCGGCGCAGGCGCATCAGGCACTCGTTGCGGGTGCGCCCGTGCACGATCAGCTTGCCAATCAGCGAGTCGTAATGCGGCGGGATCCGGTAGCCCTGGAACGCCGCGGAATCGACCCGGACCCCGAGGCCGCCGGGGGTGTGGTAATGGGTGATCTGGCCGGGGGAGGGCCGGAAGGTCTCCGGGTGCTCGGCGTTGATCCGGCACTCGATGGCGTGACCCTCGACCTTGATGTCGGATTGCGACACCGAGAGCGAGCCCCCCGAGGCGACCTGGATCTGTTCGATCACCAGGTCGATCCCGGTGATCATCTCGGTGACCGGATGCTCGACCTGGATGCGGGTGTTCATTTCGATGAAGTAGAACCGCCCGTCCTCGTAGAGGAACTCGACCGTGCCGGCACCGAGATAGCCCAGCTCCTTCATGGCGTTGGCGCAGATGCCGCCGATCTCGGCGCGCATCGATTCGTTGAGCGCGGGAGAGCCGCCTTCCTCCCAGACCTTCTGGTGCCGGCGCTGCAGCGAGCAATCGCGTTCGGCCAGATGGACCGCGCCGCCCCGGCCGTCGCCGAGCACCTGCACCTCGATGTGCCGGGGCTTTTCCAGATACTTCTCCAGGTAGACCGCATCGTCGCCGAATGCGGCCTTGGCCTCGGAGCGGGCCATGCCGATCGCCTGCTCCAGCTCGGACTCGGTGCGGGCGACTTTCATGCCGCGACCGCCGCCGCCGGCCGCCGCCTTGACCAGGACGGGGTAGCCGATCTTGGCGGCGACCCGCTTGGCGTCGTCGATATCCTCGACGCCGCCCTCAGAGCCCGGCACGCACGGGATGCCGAGCTTCACGGCCGTACGCTTGGCCTCGATCTTGTCGCCCATGGTGCGGATGTGCTGCGCCTTGGGGCCGATGAAGCCGATCTGGTGATGCGCCAGAACCTCGGCGAACCGGGCGTTCTCGGACAGGAAACCGTAGCCCGGGTGCACCGCGTCCGCCCCGGTTATCTCGCAGGCCGCGATGATCGACGGGATGTTGAGGTAGCTGTCCCGGGCGGCGGGCGGCCCGATGCAGACGCTCTCATCGGCCAGACGGACATGCATGGCGTCCGCGTCGGCGGTGGAATGGACCGCCACGGTGGCGATCCCGAGTTCCTTCGCCGCCCGCAGGATGCGCAGGGCGATCTCGCCGCGGTTCGCGATCAGGATCTTGTCGAACATCGAACCCTTAGAGCGTCCAGGCGATCCGACGGGACCGCGCAGGATGATCTATCCTCTTGTTGCGCGCCGTTTTCCAGGCCTGACGTGGCGGTCGATGCGGCGGAAGACGCTCGAACCGCCTACACGGAAGTCATCGCCGCCTGCTCGTAGCAGGCGGACGGACCGGCGAAGCGAACAGGCCGCCCCGCGCGTCGCTCAGGCGATGACCAGGAGGGCCTCGCCGAACTCGACCGGCTGGCCGTCCTCGACGAAAATCGCCGTCACCGTGCCGGCACGGGGCGCCACGATCTCGTTGAAGGTCTTCATCGCCTCGATGAGGAGCAGCTTGTCGCCGACCTCGACCTTGGAGCCGATATCGATGAACGCCTTGGCCTCCGGGGAGGGGCGCAGGTAGGCGGTCCCGACCATCGGCGACGGTACCGAACCGGGATGCGCCCGGGCCGGCTCCGCCGGAGCCAGGGCCCCCGTCGGCGGCGCCACGGGCGGTGCGGCGGCGGCGACCGGTGCGGGAGCCGCTACCTGGACGTTGACGGGCTCGAGCCGCCGCACGACGCGGATCCGCAGGTCTCCCTTCTCGACCTCGATCTCGGACAGGCCGGTCTCGGTGACGAGGTTGGCGAGTTCGCGGACGAGCTCGGAATCGATGGGATCGTTCTTGGGCATCCGGCCTTCTTCGTATCGCGCCGCGGCGGTCGGTTCATCCGGCATGCGCGCTGGCACTCGATCACAGCCTCATGGCTGGCGGCTCTTAGCGCATCGTTCCGGGGATCGGAACCGGCACGAAGCGCTAGAACTTTGGTTTTGCATCATCTTTTTCCGAAAGGCGGCAACCGCCCTTCGCGATGATGGTCTAGACGAAGGCGGCCGGGGGGGACAAGGCCGCGCCCTTCGCCATCCGCCGGTGGAAAGCTCCGGTGGGACGCCTCAGCAAGAGGCGTGGCCACATTGGCGGACATCCGCGATCGTCTTCCGGATCGGATCGACGCCGACGGCGCCTGGAATCACCTCGTCGCCGATGATGAAAGCCGGCGTCCCGGACAGGCCGAGCCGGTCACCCAGGCCGCGGTTCTCGCTGAGCGCGGCCTTCACCTCGGGGGAGGCCATGTCCTTCTGCAGCTTGACCGTGTCGGCGCCGAGGTCCTTGGCGACCTGGATCGCCCGGGCACCGTTCACGCGGCCCTTGGTCTCCAACAGTTTCTGGTGGAATTCGAACAGCTTGTCGCCCTTCAGCTGCTGGCGCACCGCGACCGCGACCTGGCTCGCCTCGAGGGATTCCGGACCGAGCACCGGGAAGTCCTTGATCACCACCCGCAGCTTCGGGTCCGTCTTGATCAGGGTCTGCACGTCGATCAGCGCCTTGCGGCAATAACCGCAATTGTAGTCGAAGAACTCGACCAGTGTGACGTCGCCCGCGGGGTTGCCGGCGACGACATCGTGCGGGCCGTTGATCAGGGCCTCGCGGGCCTCCTTGAGGGCCGCCGTCTGAGCGAGGCGCTGCGTCTCCGCCTGCTGCTTCTCGGCCTCGGCCAGGGCCTCCTGCAGCACTTCGGGGTGCTTGATCAGGTAGTCCTTGACGATCGCTTCGATGCCGGCCCGCTGCGCGTCCGTGAACGGGGAGCCCACGGCAGCGGCGGCCGGAGCGGCGGACTGCGTAGCGTCCTGCGCCGAAGCCGGGACGGCGGCGAGACCGAGCGCCAGGGCCAGCGCGGGCAGGGAGCGGTTGAAGAGCATGGATCCTCGCTTGCGCGGCAAGCCGGCCCGCGCGTGGCGCAAGCGGTAAAGGGTGGGTTAGGCGTTTTCGCGGCGCCGGGTCAAATCGCGATCCCGGCCGGGAGATCCCGCCCGCCGCGCGTCATCCGGTTCGTCATGCCCAAGCTGTTCCGCGCCTTCTGGCTACGCCCGCACCTGCTCTGCGCGATCCTGGTGGCGGTCGCCGCCACCCTGCTGGTGCCCGGCCTCGACCCGGGGATGCGGCTGCTCGTCGGCTGGTGCGCCGGCGTGATCGTCCATGCCGGCCTCGTCATACGGCGAGCCACCGGCCAGACCCGGGACGCCATGCGGCGCGAGGCCGCCCGGCTCGACGACAGCGCCAGGGTGATCACGGTCTTCGCCCTGTTGGCGGCGGCCGCGAGCCTCGGCTCGGTGGCGGTGCTGGTCGTCGGCGGCCGCATCGCTGGGCCCGGCGCGCGCTACGCCCTGGCGCTCGCCGGAACGAGCCTGCTCTGCACCTGGGTGTTCGTGCAGATGATCTTCACGGTGCACTACGCCCACGTCTATTACGGCGCCGAGGACGAGGCGGGCGCCGAGCGCGGAGGCCTGGATTTCCACGGCGAGACCGAACCGGATTTCTGGGATTTTCTGTACTTCACCGTGACCATCGGGGCAGCGGCCGCCACCTCCGACACCAACCTCACCAGCAAGAGGATGCGCAGGATCGCGACGGTGCAGACGGTGGGCGCCTACCTCTTCAACACCGGCATCCTGGCTCTGGTGGTCAACATGGCTGCCGGCTTCGCGCCGCACTGACACCGGTTGAGGGCTGGGCCGTCAGGGGCTAACCCCGAGCACTGCACCGCCTCCGCCCTCGCGCCCCGTCAGGAAAGCATGATCCCGATCTCCCGACGGGCCGCCGCCGTCCAGCCGTTCCTCGCCATGGACGTCATGGCCGCGGCCGCCGCCAAGGCCCGGCGCGGCGACGACGTGGTGCGCATGGAGGTCGGCCAGCCCTCTGCGCCGGCCCCGCGGGCGGTGATCGCGGCGGCGCAGGCGGCGCTCGCCACCGGTCGCGTCCCCTATACCGAGGCGCTCGGCCTGCCGGCTCTGCGCGAGCGGATCGCCCGGGATTATGCCGAGCGCCATCGCGTCGCGGTGAGCCCGGAGCGGGTGGTGATCACCACCGGCTCCTCGGCAGGCTTCGTGCTGGCCTTCATGAGCCTGTTCGATGCCGGCGCCCGGGTGGCGGTGCCGCAGCCCGGCTATCCGGCCTACCGCAGCATCCTGGCCTCCCTCGATCTCGTGCCGGCCCCGATGGTGCTGCGCGTCGAGGACCGTTTCGCTCCCACGGCCGCGCTCCTGCGCGAGGCCCATGCGCGCGCACCGGTGGCCGGCGCCCTGGTGATGAGCCCGGCCAACCCCTCCGGCACGGTGATCACGGAGGACGCGTTGCGGGACCTCTGCACGGCCACCCGCGACTTGAACCTGCCGCTGATCTCGGACGAGATCTATCACGGCCTCAGCTACGGCGTTCCGACCGTGACTGCCCTGCGGTTCGACCCCGACGCGGTGGTGATCAACTCGTTCTCGAAATACCACTGCATGACCGGCTGGCGGGTCGGCTGGATGGTGGTGCCGGAGGTTCTGGTCCGCCCGATCGAGCGGCTGGCGCAGAACCTCTACATCTCGGCGCCCTACCTTTCGCAGATCGGCGCGCTCGCCGCGCTGGACGCCACGGAAGAACTCGACGCCGTCCGCGACGGCTATGCCCGCAACCGGGCGATCCTGCTCGACGCGCTGCCCGGCCTCGGCCTCGGGCGCGTTCACCCGGCCGACGGCGCCTTCTACCTTTACGCGGACGTGGCGAACCTCACCAACGACGCCACCGATTTCTGCAGGCGCATGCTCGACGAGGCCAACGTCGCCGCGACCCCGGGGCTCGATTTCGATCCGGATCTCGGCCACCACCACGTCCGGTTCTCGTTCGCCGGCTCCGAGGCCGAGTGCCGGGAGGCGGTGGTGCGGCTGCGGACCTGGCTGCGCTGAACGATCAGGCCGCGCCCACCGGCACCAGGGCGCGGACCGCCTCGGCCAGATCCGAGAAATGCTCGATCACCCGGTCGGGCCCGAGCTCGGCCACCGGCACGTCGGTGTAGCCGAACGTCACCGCCACCACCGGGATGCCGGCAGCCTTGGCGGTGTCGATGTCGGTGCGCGAGTCGCCGACCATCACGGCCTGGGCCGGGTCGCCCCCAGCGCGTTCGATCGTGCCGGTGAGGTGGCTCGGATCGGGCTTGTAGGCCGGGAAGGTGTCGCGCCCGCAGATCGCCGCGAAGCGATGGCCGATCCCGAGCAGGCGCAGCAGCTCCACCGACTGGCCCTCGAACTTGTTGGTGCAGACCGCCAGCCGGAAGCCCGCCGCCTCCAGCGTGTCCAGCGCCTCCGCCACACCGGGATAGAGGTGCGACGTGTCGGCGAGGTGCTCGCCGTAATGGGCGATGAAGGCCTTGAACAGCCGCTCGTGGTCCTCCGGCGAGAGCGCGCGGCCCTCCGCCTCGAAGCCCCGCCGGATCAGCGCCTTGGCGCCGGCCCCGATCAGGCCGCGGGCCTGGGACAGGGGCAGCTCGGCCAGGCCTTCGCGCTTCATCAGCACGTTGAGCGTGCCGATGAGGTCGCCCGCGGTCTCGGCCAGGGTCCCGTCCAGGTCGAACACGGCAATCGGCGGACGGGCGGTCGATTCGGGCGGCATCGGGACGGGCTCCTGCTGGGCTACGGCCTCGCTAAAGCCGGCCGGAGGCGGGTGCAAGGCGGCGCGGCGCCCCACACTCGCCCGAAAGCCCAGCGAAAGGCGAGGGGCGTCAGTTCCCGGATCCCGTGATGAAACCGTCTCTGCTCTTGCTTGCCACCTGCCTTGCGCTCGCCAGCGCGCCGGCCGCCGCGACCTCGTTCGAGTTCGTGCCCGCGCCGCAGACCGACCTGAACCGGATGTACCGGGTCGACAAGGTTACCGGCGAGGTGACCTCGTGCCAGTACGGGCTTCAGGAATCGGCCGGCGGCATCGGCCAGACCGTGTGCTTCGGCCCCGGGGAGGGCGCCGGGGCTCAGGCGCCGTCGGAATACGGGCTGGTCGCAAGCCGCCACACACGCGAGGCCGGCGTGTTCCGGGTCAACTACCGGACCGGCGAAATGAGTATCTGCTTCGTGCTGGTGAAGAAGGAGCAGGTGGTCTGCACTCAGCAGGCCAAGCCCGGCGCCGAGGGCGCCTCCGATGCGCCGCTGACCGGACCCGCGCCCGGCAGGGCCGGGGCCAGCGCCACGCCGGCACAGGGCGGCCGCTTTTGAAGCCAGCGGCCCCGCGGAGCCGTTCCGGTCCGCCCTGCGGCATGCTAGGGGCCGCGCGACCGACCCAGGAAGCCCGGCTGCCCCGCATGCGCGACATCTCGATCCACCCCGCTCACCGGGCGTCCCTGCGGTGAGCGGACCGGACCTGCGCCGGGCGGCGGCGGCGCGCGCCCTCGACCTGGTCGAGCCTGGCATGCGGCTGGGCCTCGGCACCGGCTCGACCGCGGCGGCCTTCGTGGCCCTGCTCGGCGACCGCGTCCGCGACGGGCTCGACATCGTCGGCGTGCCCACCTCAGAGGCGACGCGGGTGCAGGCCGAAACCCTCGGCATCCGCCTCGCTACCCTGGACGAACAGCCCGAGCTCGACCTGACCATCGACGGCGCCGACGAGGTGGACGACCAGCTGCGCCTGATCAAGGGCGGCGGCGCCGCGCTGTTGCGGGAGAAGATCGTCGCCTGCGCCAGCCGCCGCATGGTTGTGATCGCCGATGCGGCCAAGCATGTCGCCCGGCTCGGCGCCTTCTCGCTGCCGATCGAGGTGAACCTGTTCGGCCTTACCGCCACGCACCGCGCGGTCGAGGCGGCTGTCGCCAAGGTCGGCTGCTCCGGCCCGGTGCGGTTGCGCCGCGATCCGGCCGGCAAGCCGCTTCTCACCGATGGCGGCCACCACATCCTCGACGCCCATCTCGGCGCGATCCCCGATCCGGACGCGCTCGGAGCCGCCCTCTGGTCGGTGCCGGGCGTCGTCGAGCACGGCCTGTTCCTCGGCATCGCCGACGCCGCGATCCTGGCGGCGGACCGCGGTGGGCGGGCCGAGGTCACCATTCTCGGCAGCTTGGTCTGAAGCGCCAAACCCTTTCGCAGGAACATTCAGCATGTCCCGACGCCTCACCGCCGCGCTCGGCCTCGCGCTCGCCGCGGCCACAATTCTCCCGCATGCGGCTTCGGCCCAAGCCAACAAGCCGGCCCCGGGCAAGCCCGCGGCGCAGCCGAACACGCCGGCCGCCGCGACGCCGAATTTCACGGCGAGCCACCTCGCTCTTGCCCGCGAGGTAATGCTCAGCTCCGGCATCGCCCGCTCGTTCGATTCGGTCCTGCCGGCCTTCGCCGACCAAATCCGCAAGCAGACGGTGACCCGGCCGGAACTCGCCAAGGATCTCGACGAGGTGCTGACCGCCCTCCAGCCCGAGATGGAGCTGCAGAAGCAGCGCATGATCGACATCGCCGCCCGCACCTACGCGGCGAAGTTCCCGGAGCCCGAGTTGAAGGAGATCGCGACCTTCTTCCGCTCGCCGGCCGGCAAGCACTACGTCGAGGCCCAGCCGCAGCTCCTCGACGAGATGGTGCAGGAGATGCAGGACTGGACGCAGGAAGTGTCCGAATACGTCATGGTCCGGGTTCGGGCCGAGATGGGCAAGCGCGGCCATCAGATGCAGTGAAGGGAGCGCGGGCGGTCGCGAGATCGGCTGCATCCCCGACTGTCCCACCCACGCGCTCATCCCAAGGCGACGGAGCGCAGCGGAGGCCCGTCTGAAGCCGTCCAAAGATCGCACGGCCGTCTGGAGGACTCCTTCGAAGCTCGCTGTGCTCCCACCTCGGGATGAGGGGGTCGTTTGGAGATCCGTTGCCCCTGAACGTCATGCGAGCGCCGTCTAACGCCCACAGGGCCTCCGAGAAGCTCGCCAGCCGCCTCTACACGGCGGGTGCGATCCTGCTTGCCGTCCTGCCGCTTGCCATGGTGCTCGCCAACAGGTCGAGCCCGGCGGTCATCGCCCTCGCCGCGCTCGCCTTCCTCGTCGGACGCTTCTTCGAGGATCGCCGTACCCTCGTGCCCCGGCTGCTGGCTCCGCTGGGCACGCCACTCGGCATCGCGGCGCTCGCCTTCCTGGCCTGGTGCCTCGTCTCCTTCGCCTGGGCGCCGTTCCCTGGCTCGTCGCTGCGGGTGCTCGGCGAATTCCTGCCGACCCTGGCCGCCGCCTACCTGCTCGCCTGCCTCGCCCCCGGGCGGATCCCGGCCTTCGCGCCCCGCCTCGCCGCGGCCGCGACCGCTCTGGCGGGCCTCGTCATCGCGGTCGACCTCGCCGCGGACCTCGCCCTCGAACGGGCGCTCGGACGCCGGGTCGCCGCCTTCGTGCACAATCGCCCGGCTTTGACGCTGGACCTCGTCGCCGGTCCCGTCGCGCTGGTGCTGTGGCGCGCCTGGTCCCGGGGCCTCGCGGCGGCCAGCCTGGTCTTCGCGGCTCTCGGCATTCTGCGCTCGATCAGCGGCGCCGCCCAGCTGGGGCTCCTGGCCGGGGCCGGGCTGTTCGGCCTGGCCCGGCTGCTCCCGACGCGGGTCGGGATCGCGCTTGCCGGCGTTGGCCTCGGCCTCGCCGTGGCACTCGCCCCTGTCGAGGGCGACCTGCTCGCCCGGATCATGCCGGACGCCGCGCATGAGCGTCTGGTGCAATCCTCCTCGCGGGCGCGGGTCGCCATCGCGCGCAGTTTCGGCGCGGCCGTGGCGGCCGATCCGTGGCGCGGGGCCGGGTTCGGGACCAGCGCGCGATTCGCCGAGGCTCCCGCGGCCAGGGTGGTCGCGCCCGAGATGCGGGTCCTCCTCGGGGTCGGCCACCCGCATAACAGCTTCCTGCAGGTCTGGGCCGAACTGGGATTGCCCGGTGCGCTCCTCGGCGCGCTGGTCCTGATGCTGATGCTCGGCCGCGTCGCCGGGATGCGGCAGCCCGACCGCGCCGCGGCACTGGGTCTCGTCGCCGGCGCGGCCGCCATCGCGTTCGTCGAGCACAATGGCTGGGCGGCGTGGTGGACGGCCGGGCTCGGCGCTGCCATCACGTGGATGCGCGAAGCCATTTGGATGCGTGAGGCGGCGACGTCCCGCACGGATACGAGACGCGAGATGGACGGCCCCGCATGAGCGCTTTCGACGTCGACCTCTTCGTCATCGGCGGCGGCTCCGGAGGCGTCCGGGCCGCCCGGATCGCGGCCGGCTACGGCGCCAAGGTCATGCTGGCCGAGGAGTACCGGGTCGGCGGCACCTGCGTGATCCGCGGCTGCGTGCCGAAGAAGCTCATGGTCTATGCCGGCCGCTTCGCCGACGAATTCGAGGATGCCGCGGGCTTCGGGTGGACGGTCGATAAGCCGCGTTTCGACTGGAGCGTCCTCAAGCGGCGCCGCGACGCGGAGGTCACCCGGCTCGAAGGGATCTACGACACCAACCTGATGCGCGCCGGCGTCGAGATCCTGCCCGAGCGCGCGGTGATCGAGGATCCGCACACGATCCGCCTGCTCGGCTCGGACCGGACGGTGCGGGCGGCGCGGATCCTGGTCGCGGTCGGCGCGCATCCGGTGAAGGAGCCCGCGGTGCCGGGGATCGAGTTCGCGATCACCTCGAACGAGGTGTTCGAACTCGAGGGCCTGCCCGAGCGAATCCTGGTGATCGGCGGCGGCTACATCGCGGTGGAATTCGCCGGCGTGTTCGCGGCGCTCGGCAGCCGCACGACCCTGCTCCACCGGGGCGACCGGCTGCTGCGCGGCTTCGACGACGAGGTCCGCGATGCCCTCGCCGAGGCCTATCGCCAGCGCATGGATCTGCGGCTCGGCCGTACGCTGATCCGGATCGACCGGCGCGAAGCCGGTCTGTGCGCGCAGCTCGACGACGGCTCCGAGATCCTGGTCGATCAGGTCCTGGTGGCCACCGGGCGGCGCCCGAACGTCGCCGGGCTCGGTCTGGAGAAGGTCGGGATCGAGACCGACGCCGCCGGGGCGATCCCGGTGGACGCCTATTCCCAGACCACGGTCCCGTCGATCTACGCGGTCGGCGACGTCACCAACCGCGCCAACCTGACCCCGGTGGCGATCCGCGAGGGCCACGCATTCGCCGACACGGTCTACGGGGGCAGGCCGTCCTGCGTCGACCACCGGCTGATCCCGACCGCGGTGTTCTCGACGCCGGAGATCGGCATCGTCGGCCATACCGAGGCTGCCGCCCGGGAAATCTACGGCAAGATCGACGTCTACAAGGCGCGCTTCCGACCCATGAAAGCGACGCTCTCGGGCCGTGAGGAGCGGATCCTCATGAAGGTGCTGGTCGATTGCGCCAGCGACCGGGTGGTGGGCGTCCACATCTTCGGCCACGATGCCGGCGAGGTGATCCAAGCCGTCGGCATCGCCGTCACCATGGGCGCCACCAAGGCGGATTTCGACCGGACGATCGCGGTCCACCCCACCGCCGCCGAAGAACTCGTCACCATGCGGGTGCCGGAGGTGACCAAGCATCCGGTCGGCGTCGGGTAAGTTCCCCGCGTCGCGGGGTCTCGACGCGGTGCGCGGCCGAGCCATATCAGGGGGATGGGTAAGCAAGGCGCAGGCAAGGGCAATCGCGAGGACGACGCGTACGCGCGCCGTCAGGCGATCATAGACGGCCTCCTGGCCGATGCCCTCCGGCCGGCCTTCAGCTATCGGGTGCCGAGCCACGACGCGCTGCCCGCCGACATCCGCCGGGCGATCGACCGGCTGCTCGCGAAGGCCGAGACCCAGCGCAGCCGCTGCCTGACCTACGACGACCTCGAGGAGGCGCTTCCGCCGCGCGACGTCTCCGCGGAGGATCTGGAAGCGATCTTCTGGATTCTGGCCGAGCACGGGATCGAGGTCGAGGACGGCGAAGCCTGAGCGAGCGGGGACTCCACACAGGCGCCTTGAGGCATCCGTGAATGCGGCTTGCTCACGCCGCGGGAGAATTCCCGCCGCCATTCCGGGGCGCCTGAGGCGTGCCTGGGATCCAGAGACGCCGAGGACGCAAGGGCTTGAGGCGGCGGTGATTATGGATCCCGGGTTCCGCTTCGCGACCGCGGGATGACGGGAATAATGTTCGCGCCTCGGTGAACCTTCAAACCTGCAGGGGGCATGTTCCTCACGCGCTCGGTTTGGCGTCCAAACCATCTCCCGCAGGCAAACCCGGCCCCAACTCTGCTTCAGGCTCCTGCCAGCCCTCAGGAATCCGCCCCTCGCATGCGCTGGGGAACCTCTCTATAAGCCGCGCTTCGCGCGTCATGCGCGATCGCACGACGAACGTGCGCGGAGAGAGGTCATGGCCGAGCGTTGGACACCGAAGAACTGGCGGAACCTGCCGATCCAGCAGGTCCCCGCCTATCCGGATTCGGCGGCGCTGCAGGCGGTCGAAGCCCAGATCGCGAGCTTTCCCCCGCTGGTTTTTGCCGGTGAGGCACGCAAGCTGAAGACGGCGCTCGGACGCGTCGCGGCGGGCGAAGCCTTTCTGCTGCAGGGCGGCGACTGCGCCGAGAGCTTCGACGAGCATTCGGCCGACAACATCCGCGACTTCTTCCGGGTGTTCCTGCAGATGGCGATGGTGCTCACCTTCGCGGGCGGCTCGCCCGTGGTGAAGGTCGGGCGCATCGCCGGCCAGTTCGCCAAGCCGCGCTCGTCACCCACCGAGACCCTCGATGGCGTGAGCCTGCCGAGCTACCGGGGCGACATCGTCAACGGCATCGGCTTCACGGAGGAAGCCCGCACGCCGGATCCACGCCGTCAGGTCGAGGCCTACCGGCAATCGGCCGCGACCCTGAACCTGCTGCGCGCCTTCGCCACCGGCGGCTACGCCAACCTGGAGAACGCGCACCGCTGGATGCTGGGCTTCGTGAAGGATTCGCCGCAATCCTCGCGCTACCAGGATGTCGCCGGCCGCATGACCGACGCGCTCGACTTCATGCGGGCGATCGGCATCAACCCGGAAACCCACCCTGAGGTGCGGACCACCGATTTCTACACCAGCCACGAGGCCCTGCTGCTCGGCTACGAGGAGGCGCTGACCCGCGTCGACTCGACCACGGGCGATTGGTACGCGACCTCCGGGCACATGCTATGGATCGGCGACCGCACGCGGCAGCCGGACCATGCGCATGTCGAATACGCCCGCGGGATCAAGAACCCGATCGGCCTGAAATGCGGTCCGTCCATGCAGGCGGACGGCCTGATCCGGCTGGTCGATCAGTTGAACCCGGAGAACGAGCCCGGCCGGCTCAGCCTGATCTGCCGGTTCGGCGCCGACAAGGTCGGCGACCACCTGCCGGGCCTGATCCGGGCGGTCGAGCGGGAAGGGCGATCGGTGGTCTGGATCTGCGACCCGATGCACGGCAACACCGTCGCGGCGGGCCGCTACAAGACCCGGCCGTTCGACCGGGTGATGCAGGAGATCGAGGGCTTCTTCGGCGTCCACCGGGCCGAGGGCACGTTCGCGGGCGGCATCCACCTCGAGATGACCGGCAAGGACGTGACCGAGTGCACCGGCGGCGCCCGGGCGCTCACGGCCGACGACCTGCAGGACCGCTACCACACCTACTGTGACCCGCGCCTCAACGCCGAGCAGGCGCTGGAGGTGGCGTTCCGCACGGCCGAGCTGGTCAAGACCGAGCGGAGCCACATCGAGCGCCCGCGCCTCGACGCGGCCGAGTAAGGCGCCAATCCCTCCCCCGCGCCGGGGGAGGGATGCTTTCAGGCGATCGCCCGGGCGGCGCCGTTCCAGCGCTGGATGACCTCGCTGACTTGGGCGACCGGGACCGGCCGGCTGATCAGGTAGCCCTGGACCTCATCGCAGCCTTCGGCGCGCAGATGCGCGAGCTGCGCTTCCGTCTCCACACCCTCGGCGGTGGTGGTCATGCCGAGGCTGGAGCCCAGCCCGATCACCGCCCGGACGATGAAGTCGGTCCCGTCCTTCACGCACAGGTCGCGCACGAAGGACTGGTCGATCTTGATCTTGTCGAACGGGAAGCTGCGCAGGTAGCTCAGCGACGAGTAGCCGGTGCCGAAATCGTCCATCGAGACCCGCACGCCGAGCGCCTTCAGGCTGTGCAGGATCGCGGTGGTCGCGCCGGGATTGGCTACCAGGACCGATTCGGTGATCTCCAGCTCCAGGCGGCGGCCGGGCAGGCCGGTCCGGCGGAGGGCCTCGCGCACCGCGGTGACGAGGCTCGCCGAGGTGAACTGCACCGCAGAGACGTTCACCGCCACCTTGAGCCCGTCCGGCCAGCGTGCGGCCTCCTCGCAGGCCCGGCGCAGAACCCATTCGCCGAGCGGGACGATCAGGCCCAGCTCCTCGGCGATCGGGATGAACTCGGCGGGCGAGACGAAGCCGCGGGTCGGATGGTCCCAGCGCAGCAACGCCTCGAAGCCGCAGATCCGGTCCGTGTCGAGGCTGTAGATCGGTTGATAATAGACCTCGAACGCCTCGCGGATCAGCGCGTCGCGCAAATCGCGCTCCAAGAGCCGCCGCGCCTGAAGGCGGGCATCCATCTCGGGCTCGAAGAACCGGAACGAGCCCCGGGCCTCGGTCTTGCCGCGGTCGAGGGCGACCTCAGCGTTCTTCAGGAGCTTCTCGCAGCTGGCCCCGTCGCTCGGTGCCAGGGTGATGCCGATGGTCAGCCCGACGCTGATCTCGTGGTTGCTCAGGCTGTAGGGCGCGCTCAACACCGCGATGATCCGGCGGGCCAGGATCGCGGCCTCCTCCGGGCGGTCGACGCCGCGCTGGACGACGATGAACTCGTCCGCACCGAGCCGGGCGACGCAGTCGATCTCGCGCACGCAGGCGGTGAGCCGCTCGCCGACGGCCGCAAGCAGCTCGTCGCCGACCCCGTGCCCGAGCGTCTCGTTGACCGGGCGGAAGTCGTCGAGGTCGATCGCGAAGACGGCGAAGCCCGAATCGCGTCCGGCCTGCGCCACCGCCATCTCGATCTGCTGGCCCAGGGCTTCGCGGTTCGGCAGGCCGGTCACCGTGTCGTGGTGCGCCAGGAAGGCGATGCGGGCCTCGGCGCGGCGGCGCTCGGTGACGTCTTCGTAGGTCGCTACGAAGCCGCCATCGGCGGTCTCGCGGCGGTCGATCGAGACGGTGCGGCCGTTGGCGAGTTCCTGGAACTGCGTGTGCCAGATGCCACCGCGATGCGCCTCGTGCTCCTGGTGGAGGAGGGCGGCGAGGTCGCTGCCGGGATGGTTGCCGACCACGAGGCTCGCCCGCATCACGTCCTGCGCCGACATCCCCGGAACGATCGTCCCGGGGGCCAGGCCGTAGATCTCGCTGTAGCGCCGGTTCACCACCATCAGGCGATGCTGCGCGTCGTAGAGGCAGAGGCCCTGGGACATGTTGTCCAGCGCTGCGTCGAGCCGCAGGTTGGTCTCGGTCAGCCGGTCCTCCTGCTCCTTGAGCAGGCTGATGTCGCTGCACACGGCCACGAAGCCGCCTGACTGGGTGGCGCTTCGGCTCACCCGCAGCCAGCGGCCGTCCGCAAGCCGGATGTCGCCGTCGCGGGCGAGCGCCAGGAAGCACTCGTCGAGGGATTGCGAGCCGGTGCCGGAACCGTCCTCGGTATCCGACGGGCAAATGCCGGCCAGGATCGCGGCCTCGAGGCCGTCGAAGAAGCGCAGCGCCTGGGCGTTGGCGAGCGCGATGCACCCCACGGCGTCGACCACCACCACACCTTCGCGGGAGGTCTGCAGCGCGTCCGTCACCAGGGCCTCGGCGACCCGGCGCTGGCTGACCTCGCGCTGCATCATCGCCTGGATGTTGTCGCGCATCACCGCCATCGCGCGGAGCAGGCTGCCGAGCTCGTCCCGGCCGCCGGCCGGGATCCGGTCGTCGAGGCGTCCGCTGGCGATCCGCTCCGCTGCCGCCGAGGCATCGGCCAGGGGGCCGGTGATCCGGCGGTTGAGCAGCCAGGCGATCAGCGCGCAGGCGAACACCGCCAGCCCCGCCGCGATGGCGTTGACGTGGATCTCCCGGGCCACCAGCATCCGGGCCGCCTGCCGGAAGGTGAAGCCGTCGCCCGCCGTGTAGTTGACCAGCAGGTCGATCTGGTTGTCGACCACGCTGGCATACTGGTCCAGCGCGTCCCAGCGCTCGGGACGGGCGGTGGCCGGGTCGAGGCCGCGGCGCATCTCCTCCCAAGCAGCCACCGCGGCCTGGACAGCGCCCGCGGTGCGCACCGACCGGTCCGATTGCGAGCGCTCCACGGCGATGGTCAGGTCTTCGGCGAGCGTCGTCGAGAGATCGGCGATCTCGGCATCCAGCTTAGCCGCCTGGGCGGCGTCGCGGACATGAGTCCGGCGCGCGAAGACGCTGCGCATCTTCGCGAAATCCGCCGCGGTCGCCCGGGCGTAATTGATCGACATCAGCGACTCGTCATAGGTGCGATTGACGAGCGCCCCGACATGCGAGATCGCCACCACGGCATAGAGTCCGAGCGCGCCCGAGAGCAGGCTCATGCCCAGGAACGCGACGAAGATCCGACCGCGGATCGTCGCCGAAACGCCCGTGATGCCGCGCATAAAGCGCATCAGACCCGAAGGCGGTCGCTCAGCCGTCGCTCTCTCGGGGTCTCGCATCGCACCGCGCCGTGTGACAGGTTCCATGAACCGTAATTGCCACATGTTAAGAGCCGATTAGCCGGAGCGATTATCGGTTCGTCTTATGGATAAACGTTTTGGGCCGTTTCTGGTCTCGCAAACAGCCCATTTCCGTGGAACGTGCGGGTTTTCGAAAATGATTTCGCAATAAAGTCTCAGGTAGATTGCCTCGATCAGCCCGAGGAATGCCATGGCCCCCGCTGCGCCGAGTATGCCCGTCCCGCTCCGCTGGAAATCGGCTCTGCCGGCGACCCTCGCGCTGGCCCTCGGCCTGATCTGCGGCCTGATCCTGGTCGGCAACCTGGAAGCCTCCGGATTGCTGGTGTCTCAGAAAGGCCGCGCGTTCCAACCGGGAAACATCGCACTCAGCCGCGGCGAGACGGTGACGTTCGTCAACGACGACAGCGACCTGCTGCACCACGTGTTCGTGGAATCGGATACGTTCAGCTTCGATTCCGGCGATCAGGAGCCGGGCAGCCGCACGCCGGTCACCTTCACCGAGCGTGGTACCTTTCAGGTGCTCTGCGGCATCCACCCGAAGATGAAGCTCGTGGTGCGGGTGAACTGAGACCGGTTCGACGGTCCGGGGAAGCCCCTTTGCTTCTGATCTCAGGCCGTTTTGCTCGCGCAACGCAGCCATCCAGTGCCGCGCGCGATCTCAGACCGTGACGCCTCCGTGGTTTGCGCGGCTACGTTCGCAAGGTGGCTGGACGTGCGGCGAAGGTTCCGCCAACTCGCGACGCCGAGCGCCGGAGGATCAGTTCCCACGCCTCTCGGGGTGCCGAGAAGCAGCCCGGTATGAAAGAGAGTTCGTAGAGGCGAGGGCGCCGAGAGAACCCTCCTCCAGCCTCAACCGATCACCGCTCCGCGGCCCGGATCGGCTTGGTCTGCTGTGCCGGCTTCAGGCGCTCGATCGTCTGGCCGTCGCGCAGCTCCGGAGGCGGGCTGAAGATGATGTGGCTATCGGCTGCCAAGCCCGATTCGAGTTCGAGACTCCGCCCGAGATCGCGCCGGACCTTGATCGTGCGCCAGGTCACCCGGTCGTCCTCGCCGACTTCCGCGACCTGAAAACCGTTGCGGTTGAAGACGGTCGCCTCGGCTGGAACCGAGACGCTCTCCTCGGTGCGCGGGATCTTCAGCGTCACGGTGGCGTAGAGCCCGGCCCGAAGCGCCCGGTCGGGGTTGGGCACGTCCACCTGCGTGGTCAGGGTCCGCGAGGCGGCATTCAACGCCACCGAGCTGCGCTCGACGAAGCCGCCGAAACGGCGGCCCGGGATCTGCGGGACGCTGATCTCGGCCTGGACGCCCGGCTTGACGCCCACGGCATCGTTCTGCGGCACGTTCACGGTGATGCGCAGGACGCTGTCCTGGTCCATGCTGAGGAGCGGCGTGCCGCCGTTATCGGCTCTCACCAGATCGCCGACATCGACGTTGCGGGTCGTCACCACGCCGTCGAAGGGTGCGACCACCCGCTCGAACGCCGTGAGTGCCTTTAGGCGGTCGACCACGGCCTCCTGCGACGTGATGTTGGCGGTGGCGACCTTCACGCCCGCCTCGGCGGCCGCAAGGGTTGCGGCCTGCGAGAGCACGCTCGCCTGCGACGTGTCGGCGTTCTGGCGCGAGGCCCAGCCCTGGACGGCCAGGGTCGAGGTGCGGTTGTTGGTCAGGTTGGCGAGGTTGACGTTGGCCCGGGCCTGCTCGACCTGCGCCTGAGCCTGCAGCAGCTGCGCCTTCAGCTGGCCGACCTGAGCCTCGGCCTGCGCGCGTTGCTGGTCGAGGTCCGGGGCCGCGATGCGCAGGAGCAGGTCGCCGGCCTTGACCCGGGAGCCGATATCGACCCGTCGTTCGGCGATGTAACCAGTGGCGCGGGCCGCGATCGCCGCGGTCGTGAAAGCCTGTGTCTCGCCCGGCAGCATCAGGTCGAGGGGCCCGTTGGCCCGCTCCGCCACGACGGTGCGCACCTGGGGGACCAGGGTCTTGATCCGTTCCAGGGTCGCGGTGGCCTCGACGTCCCGCTGCCAGTGGTTGTAGGCGCCGTAACCCAGCAATCCGAGCGCGGTGAGGCCCACGAGGACGAAGGGGCGCTTGCCGGGCGGCGGGGGGATATCCTTAGGGCCACCCTCAGCCGCGTCTCGAGCCGCGTCTTGCGCCTTCATCGTTCGGCTCTCCGCCGCGAATACCGCCTCTTCTCGTCACGGTAGCGGCCGAAGACCGCGACGAACAGAGCGAGGCTTCGCCGCATCGCGACTATCGCGCCACCGGCCCTTCCAAGCGCAGGCGTCGGCTGAGCCGCTTGTGCAGGTGGACCATCAGGGCGATCCCGAACAGCGGCGTCAGCAGGTTGAGGATCGGCACAACCATCAGGGCCGACATCAGGCAGCCGGCGCCGAGCGTCCGGAATGCGAAGGTCTTGCGCATGTCGGCGGCCTCCGGGAGTGGCCGGAACCGGGCCGCCGCCATCTCGAAATATTCCCGCGCCAGCAGGTAGGCGTTGGCACCGAAGAACGCCGCGATCCCGATGACCGGCACGAAGAAGATCACCAGGGCCGCCAGGTTGACGAGCAGCGTCACACCCGCGAAGCGCACCGCGTAGAAGAGCGCGGTGCCGAGCGGCATCGGCCGGCCCGGGGGATCGTTCGGGAAGTCCGTGCGCTCGACGATCGCGGCGGCATCGTCGAGAAAGAACCCGGCCACCAGGATCGAGATCGCCGGCATGAGGTAGGCCAGCACCACGAATAAGCCGAAGCCCGCAAGGTAGTAGGCGAGGTTGTCGAGGATCGGGTACTGGGCGGAGATGTGGTGGCTCGCCTGGAACGCCTCGACGAGGTGGGTCAGGCCGAACCAGAGCAGGACCAGGAGCCCGAGCGTCAGGCTCAGGGATTTCCACAGGATCGCCCGCAGCGGCGGGGAGAAGGTCTGGCGCAAAGCCGCCGCGGCGGACTCGACGATCATCGGGCGGGGTTTCCGGCTTGAGCGCTTGCCGCCGATGAGACACCGGTTCGGCGCGAAGGAGCGCGAGACCTCGGGGACGCGGCGCCGGAAGCGGCGCGGCAGCGTTGTGAAGCGGTGTGGCGACCGGCGCAAGGCCGGGCACGGCCGCACCGGAGCGAGCGGACAGGAGCGCGCGTGCAGGATACCAGGGTGAAGGTCTCGACTTCATCGCATGCTGAGGTCCGCTCCGCGGATCCGCCGCGCGCGCCGGATTACCGGCCGCGCCTGGCGCCGCTGCCCAGGGATCCGGAGGTGCTGGTGATCGGCGCCGGTGCCGCCGGGATCGGCGCGGCACGGACCCTGGTGGAGCAGGGCGTGCGTGTCGCCGTGCTGGAGGCCCGCGAGCGGATCGGCGGCCGGGCCTTCACGGTGTCGATTCGCGGCCATGCCCTCGACCTCGGGGCCCATTGGCTCCATGCCGGGCCGATCAACCCGCTGGTCGCGTTGGGCCGGACGCGCGAAGAGCGCCTGAAGCTGGCTCCCCAGGAGAGCCACGTCTGGGTCGACCGCCGCCGGGGCAGCCCCGAGGAGATCCGGGCCAACGCCCGGGCCTTCGACCGGGCGGACCAGGCCATGACCCGCGGCGCGGCGCAGCCGGGGCCGGACCGCCCGGCCAAGACCACGCTTCCCCAGGGGCTCGGCACCTGGGGCAACCGCGTTGCGCAGGTCCACGGGCTGGTCTCGGGCCGAGCGCTCGACGAGGTCTCCCTCCACGATTTCCCGAGCCTCGAATACAGCGAGAACTTTTTTCTGGCCGGGGGCTACGGCAGCTACATCGCCCGGCTCGCCAACGACCTGCCGATCGCGCTCGCGAGCCCGGTGACCCGCATCGACTGGTCGGACAGCACGGTGCGCGTGGAGACGGCCGACGGCACCGCCTATCGGGCCCGGGCGGTGATCGTGACGGTGCCGGTCATGGTGCTGCGCAACGGCCCGGCCTTCTCGCCGCCGCTGCCGAACGCGGTCCGGGCGGCGATCGACGGCTTCTCCACCGGGATCTACGAGCACGCGGTGCTGCACTGGCCGTCCAGCCCGTTCCGGGGCCGCGACCGGCTGGCGGCGATCCACGGCACGCGACCGGCGCCGGCCGGCCTGCTCACCCGGATCGACGATACGCCGTTCCACTATTACGAGCTCGACGTGCACGAGGCCGAGGCACTCGACGCGGCTGGCTCGGGCCCGGACGGGGTGCGCCGCCATGTCCGAGCGGTCCTGGCCGAGCAGTTCGGCCGGGGGCGGCTGCGCGACCTGACGATCCCGGCGGTGAGCGCGTGGCGGCACGATCCCTGGTCCCGCGGCTCCTGGGCGGTGGTGCCCCCCGGCCACGCGCCGGCCCGCGCTTTCCTGCGCGCGCCGCTCGCCGACACCGTCTGGTTCGCCGGCGAGGCGCTGTCGCGGCTGCAATGGGGCACCGTGGGCGGCGCCTACGAGGAGGGCGCCCGCGCCGCCGCGGCCGCCGCCGAGCGTATCCGCGCGGGCACAGGCTGAGGCGCACGCGCACCGCCCACGGCCGCGCGCCTTGCCGGAGCCCGGCGGGACGGGCATCCCGCTCAAGCTCGGGACGTGGTGGAGGCGCGCGTGGATTGGATTGAGGCGATCGGCTACCTCGGTACCGCGCTGACCATCTCGGCCTCGGCGATGAGCACCATGATCCCGCTGCGGATCATCTCGCTCTGTGCCAGCTGCGCCGTGATCACCTACGGCATCCTGATCGGCAGTATGCCGGTGGTGCTCACCGAGGCGATCCAGATCCCGTTCAACGCCTATCGTCTCTGGCAGATGATGCGGCTGGTGCGCGATGTCGAGACCGCAGCCGACGGCAATCTCTCCCTCGAATGGCTGCGTCCGTTCGGGTCGCAGCGCCCGTTCGGGGTCGGCGAGGTGGTGTTCCGCAAGGGCGAGGCGGCCGGCGAGATGTACTACGTCGAGAGCGGCGCGTTCCGGATCCCCGAGGTCGGAATCGAGGTGCGCAGGGGCGGGATCGTCGGCGAGCTCGGCCTGCTCGCGCCCGGCAACACCCGCACCGCCTCGCTGGTCTGCATCGAGGCCGGCAACGCGCTGTGCGTGTCGTATTCCGACGTGAAACAGCTCTACTACCAGAACCCGGAATTCGGATTCTACTTCCTCAAGCTCACCAGCGAACGGCTTTTCCAGAGCGTGCAGAACGACCCGCAGCCCGTGGCAGCCCACGGCGACGCGCTGTAGCGTCGCCGCCTGCGCTCAGAGCATGCTCGGCAGGATGCGGTCCGGCGGGCGGTGGCCGTCCATGAAGGTCTTGATGTTGATGATGACCTTCTCGCCCATGTCGGTGCGGCTCTCGTAGGTCGCCGAACCCATATGGGGCAGCAGCACGACCTTGCCCTGGCGGGCGAGCTTCACCAGCCGCGGGCTCACCGCCGGCTCCTGCTCGAACACGTCGAGTCCGGCCGCCGAGACGTCGCCGGCCTCGATCAGCCGCGCGAGCGCGCTCTCGTCGATGACCTCGCCGCGGGCGGTGTTCACGACGATCGCCTCGGGCTTGAGCAGCTTCAGGCGCCGGGCTGAGAGCAGGTGATAGGTCGCGGGGGTGTGCGGGCAGTTCACCGACACGATGTCGACCCGGGCCAGCATCTGGTCGAGGGATTCCCAGTAGGTCGCGTCGAGCGCGCTCTCGATCGCGGCCGGGACCCGACGGCGGTTGTGATAGTGGACCTGGAGGCCGAAGGCGCGTGCGCGCTTGGCGAGCGCCTGGCCGATCCGGCCCATGCCGACGATGCCGAGCCGCTTGCCGGTGATGCGGCGCCCGAGCATCCAGGTCGGAGACCAGCCCGTGGTCCAGTCGTCGTCCGGGATGATCCGCGCACCCTCGGTGACCCGGCGGGCCACCGCGAGGATCAGCGCCATGGTCATGTCGGCGGTGTCCTCGGTCAGGACGCCGGGCGTGTTGGTGACCGTGATGCCGCGCTCCAGGGCGGCGGCCACGTCGATGTGATCGACGCCGTTGCCAAAATTGGCGATCAACCGCAGGTTGGGGCCGGCCTGGGCCAGCAACCCGGCATCGATCTCGTCGGTGACGGTCGGGACCAGCACGTCGGCCTCGCGCAGCGCCGCCGCGAGGGCGTCGGCCGGCATCGCGGCATCGTCGTGACTGAGGCGAACGTCGAAGAGTTCGCGCATCCGCGTCTCGACGGCATCCGGCAGGCGCCGCGTCACGACCACCAGCGGCTTGCGCTTCGACACGTCTCTCTCCCCGTCAGCCTCGCGGCCGTGTTGGCGATCCCCGCCCGGCGGCCCCGTTCCGGACCATCCGCGGCAAGCGTCCGTTAACCGAACTCGGCCAGACAGGTCAGGTGCGAGGCACCGGGCCCGGAGCCTGTTCCGACCCATCGGCCTCTCTACCAGAGGTGGGCCGGAACACAATCGGATGCCGGCGGGATCCGCGCATCGACGGGCCGTCCTGTCGACATCCCGTGCCCGTTCAGGAGACCTGGCCCGTACGGGGGATCTTGCCGGTTCGCGGGATGCAAAATCAACCGACCGCGCGGATCGGCCCGAGGCGGCTCCGTACGGCACCTGGACCCGGGAAAAGGAGAAGACCATGCGCGCGTCACGCCTGAGCTTCGCCGTCGCAGCGCTGCTGCTGGCCGGCCTCGCCCCGGCGGCCGCGGCCCCGCCGGTCGCCACGCCTGAGACCGGCGTCGGCCCCGTGACCAAGCTGCCGCTGCCGCGCTACGCCAGCCTCAAGACCGATCGCGTCAACCTGCGCGAGGGTCCCTCCAAGGATCACCGCACCCTGTGGGTGTTCCAGCGGGCCGGCCTGCCGGTGGAGATCGTCGGCGAGTTCGAGACTTGGCGGCGGATCCGTGATTCGGAGGGCACGGAGGGCTGGGTGCTGCACTCGCTGCTCTCGGGGCGCCGGACCGCGATCGTCAATGCCGGCCCCGACAAGGGCGCCGAGAAGGCTGCGATCTCACTGCGCGCGAAGGCGGACGAGGGCGCGGCGGACGAGGCACGGCTCCAGACCGGCGTGATCGGCAACGTGAAGAATTGCAGCAGCGGCTGGTGCCGGCTGATCGTGACCCTGCCGAACCGCCGGGAGGTGGACGGCTACATCCGCCAGAACCGCCTCTGGGGCGTGTATCCGAACGAAGTCGTCGAGTAGGTTTTCGTGGTTGCGGCGACCCGGCTTCTGCAAATCCCTCGCTCGTCCCGAGGGGGGCGGCGTGTCGACTCGCCCGCGACGGACCCCTCCAACACCCGCGCGATCGCTGGAGCGCGCCTTCGAGGCCTCCATTGCGTTCCGTGGTCCCAGGATGAGGGGCAGAGGTGGAGGGTCGGCGCTTAGAATGGCCGACAGCCGTTCGGTTGAGGACCGGCAGGCGCTCGCCTTCGCGAAGCGGGGTGCAGGCCTCGTCCCACGTACGCGCCGCGGGTTCTCAGACCCTGTTCATGCAGTCCGTCACGTGCCCCCTCTCCCGTGCGGAAGAGGGTTGGGGTGAGGGGACAGGTCTCTCCGGAACGGGCGCATCCCTCACTTGGCTCTCTGCGAGAGCAGACCTCTCCCGCACGGGAGAGGGGACCCGCCACTCATTCGGCCAGAACCGGCGCGCAATAAAAAAGCCGCCCGATATCGGGCGGCTCAAAGCCGGTCCAGGTGGCCGAAGCCGACCCGGAAAACTCAGCTCTGGCGGCGGGAAGCCGGGCGGCTGCGGCGCAGGCGGACGATCACCTCGACGCCGGCGATCTCCATGCCCTCGGGGGCCTCAGGGAGGGAATCGACCGTGATGCCGCAATCCGGCATGTCGATCACCTGGTTCTCGTCCTCGAGATAGAAGTGGTGATGCTCACTCGGGTTCGTGTCGAAATAGGCCTTCGACCCGTCGAGCGCGAGTTGGCGCAGAAGCCCCGCCTCGGTGAACTGATGCAGCGTGTTGTAGACGGTGGCCAGCGAGACCGGCACCTTGGCGCGCATGGCCTCGTCGTACAGCATCTCGGCGGTCAGGTGCCGGTCGCCGCGGCCGAACAGGAGCCAGCCCAGGGACAGACGCTGACGGGTCGGCCGCAAGCCGGCCCGGCGCAGACGGTCGCGCAGATCGGACAGCGGGCAGCCGCGACGCGGCATGCCGTTCGCTTCCAGCTGGGGGGCGGGGACCCGGCCGTTGAGGATCGCCTGAAGGGGCAGCAGTTCGGACATTTCGGGACTGAACGCTCGACGAGGACCCTGAAGGAATGGGATTCGTCATACTATACGGAACTGGACATGCGGTCGCAACCCGAGCCGGCTCACACGCTCACCGGAGGCGTTGACGGCTTTGACGGTGCTGCGCCCCGTGCTAACCCGCGCGCCGAACGACCGGGCGCCTGTCGCGTATCGCGTGCCTGCCCGCCAAGACAATCCAGAGGAAACAGCGACCTTCATGCCGCAAGACGCCGAGACGCCAGCCCAGGCCGCGAGCCGCACGTCGCACTATTCCTACGAGGATCTACTGGCCTGCGGGCGCGGCGAACTCTTCGGCGCCGGGAATGCGCAGCTGCCGCTGCCGCCGATGCTGATGTTCGACCGGATCACCAGTATCGGCCAGGAGGGCGGCGCCCACGGCAAGGGCCACGTCACCGCCGAACTCGACATCCGCCCCGACCTCTGGTTCTTCCCCTGCCACTTCCAGGGCGATCCGGTCATGCCGGGCTGCCTCGGGCTCGACGCCTTGTGGCAAATGCTGGGCTTCCATCTCGGCTGGCTCGGCTCTCCGGGCCGCGGCCGCGCGCTCGGGGTCGGCGAGGTGAAGCTCGCCGGCCAGGTGCTGCCGTCGATGAAGAAGGTCGTCTACAACGTGGACGTCAAGCGCGTTCGCCAGGGCAAGCTGGTGCTGGGCATCGGCGACGGCTGGCTTGAGGCCGACGGGGCGCGGGTCTACCAGGTCCAGGACATGCGGGTCGGCCTGTTCCAGAGCTGATCGAGTCGCGTTCCGGGGGCGTCTTTCGCATCGTGGCGGCAACGCCCGGCGCCCTCGGCAGTTGAGATTATGTCCGCGTCACCTTAGCTGACCGGGACGCGGCCCGGGCGACCGGCGCCGCGACGGAGGAATCGTCACGACCATGCGCCGCGTCGTCATCACCGGGATGGGCATCGTCTCATCCATCGGCAACACCACGCAGGAGGTGCTCGCCTCCTTACGCGAGGCGCGCTCTGGTATTGCGCGCGACGCGAGCTACGCCGAGCACAACTTCCGCAGCCAGGTCTCCGGCAAGCCCAGCCTCGATCCCGAGGGCGTGGTCGACCGGCGCGCCATGCGGTTCCACGGCGGCGGCTCCGCCTGGAACCACGTCGCGATGGATCAGGCGATCCGTGATTCCGGCCTGGAGCAGGCCGAGATCTCGCATGAGCGCACCGGCATCATCATGGGGTCCGGCGGTCCCTCGACCCGGATCATCGTGGATGCCGCCGCGATCACCCGTGACAAGGGCCCGAAGCGGATCGGTCCGTTCGCGGTCCCGAAGGCGATGTCCTCGACCGCCTCGGCGACGCTGGCGACCTGGTTCAAGATTCGCGGCGTCAACTACTCGATCTCGTCGGCCTGCGCGACGTCCAACCACTGCATCGGCAACGCCGCCGAGATCATCCAGGGTGGCCGGCAGGACATAATTTTCGCCGGCGGCTGCGAGGATCTCGACTGGACGCTGTCGTCCCTCTTCGACGCCATGGGTGCCATGTCGTCGAAGTACAACGACACGCCGGCCCGGGCCTCGCGCGCCTACGACGCCAACCGGGACGGCTTCGTCATCGCCGGCGGCGCGGGCGTGCTGGTCCTCGAGGAACTCGAGCACGCCAAGGCCCGCGGCGCGCGGATCTACGGCGAGGTCGCCGGCTACGGCGCCACGTCGGACGGGCACGACATGGTCGCCCCCTCGGGGGAGGGCGCGGTGCGCTGCATGCGCCAGGCGATGGAAGGTCTGAAGGGCGCCCGGATCGACTACATCAACCCGCACGCGACCTCGACCCCGGTCGGCGACGACAAGGAGATCGAGGCGATCCGAGAGGTGTTCGGCCGCGGCGAGGATTGCCCGCCGATCTCGGCGACCAAGTCGCTGACCGGTCATTCGCTGGGCGCCACCGGCGTGCAGGAGGCGATCTACAGCCTGCTGATGATGCAGAACGGCTTCATCTGCGAGAGCGCCCACATCGATACGATCGATCCGGCTTTCGCCGACATGCCGATCCTGCGCCAGCGCCGGGACGACGCCAAGCTCGGCCACGTCCTAACCAACTCGTTCGGCTTCGGCGGCACCAACGCCACCCTGGTCCTGAAGCAACTGGACGCTTGACTGTCTCTTCTCGGAACCACCGCGACGGGGGCGGCGTTTACGGTTTGGTGAATGAGGTGGTGACGATGGGTACGTTCCTGATCGGTGCACTGGGCGGTCTGATGCTCGCAAGCTGCGCCGCAATCTACGCCAAACAAGCGCTGATTGAGGAAGCCCGTTCGCATACGGACGGGTATTTCTAGACCGCTCATCCACCCAGCGATGAACGCCCCGCCCGCCGGTGGGGCTTTTTTTTGCCCGATGCAGAGACCGGTCCGGTTTGGATCGCGCGGCAAGCCGCGTTAAGGCACCCTCGTCGCGGCCCGAACAACGGCATCGCGACCCGTCGCCGGTCCTCGGTGGCGGCGTGCTCGTACGGAATGTGAGTCGGCATGACAGGTTTGATGGCGGGCAAGCGCGGCCTGATCATGGGCGTCGCCAACGATCACTCGATCGCCTGGGGCATCGCCCGGACCCTCCACGCCCACGGCGCCCGCCTGGCCTTCACGTATCAGGGCGACGCCCTGGGCCGGCGCGTCGCACCGCTGGCGGCACGGCTCGATTCCGATATCGTCATGCCCTGCGACGTGGAAGACATCGCCTCGGTGGACGCGACCTTCGCGGCCCTCGACGAGCGCTTCGACGGCGGGCTCGACTTCGTCGTCCACGCCATCGGCTTTTCCGACAAGGCGCAGCTCAAGGGCCGCTACGTCGACGTCACCACCCGCGAGAACTTCGCCCGGACCCTGACGATCTCGTGCTTCTCGTTCACCGAGATCGCCCAGCGCGCGGCCAAGCGCATGACGAACGGCGGCTCGCTGCTGACCCTCACCTACGGTGGCTCGACCCGGGTGATGCCGAATTACAACGTGATGGGCGTGGCCAAGGCGGCGCTGGAGGCCTCGGTGCGCTACCTGGCGAGCGATCTCGGCCCGGACGGAATCCGGGTCAACGCTCTCTCGGCCGGCCCGATGCGGACACTGGCCGGCGCCGGCATCGCCGACGCCCGCCTGATGTTCAACCACCAAGCGGCCCACGCTCCGCTGCGCCGCACCGTCAGCCTCGACGATGTCGGCGGCTCCGCCCTCTACCTGCTGTCGCCGCTCTCCGGCGGAGTCACCGGCGAGGTCCATTTCGTCGATGCCGGCTACAACATCATCTCGATGCCGCGCCCCGACGTGCTCCAGGCCCAGGACGCGGCCGGCGTCGTCGGCGACGCCTGAACCGCGAGCCGGCTACTCCTCCGGGACCCGCCCTGGCGGCACCGGTCCGCGGCTGCGCGAACGCTCACCCCGGACCAATGGACGCTGGCGCTCGATCCGGACCTCGTCCGGGCTCGGGGGTGCCGACGGGTAGTTCGAAGCGAACGGATTCGGCGGCGCAGACCGCGAAGAGCCGCCGAAGAGGGAGTCGAAAAAGCTCTCCTCGGCGTGGACATTTGTCGAAGCAATGAGGAGGCCGAGGGCCAGGATCGGTCGAAGCGTCGTCGTCATCGGTCGCCCGTAGCTCGACTTTCCGGCGGATCGGAGGCCGGTCGGGAACCCGGCGGCGCGCGACGTGTTCGCGCTCAACGAATCCCAGCGCGTACAGGAGTCGAGATGTCCGAGGTTACCTATCGCATCGTCGAGCACGATGGCGGCTTCGCCTACAAGGTCGGCGACGTGTTCTCCGAGACCTTCCCGAGCCGCGAGGAGGCACTGCAGGCCGCCCAGGCTGCCGCCGCCGAGCAGCAGGTCCCCGGTTCGACCGAGGGTATCCGTTACCAGGATCAGGCCGGCAGCTGGCACGACGAGACGGCGCAGGGGAGCGACCGCCCCCGCGCCAAGGTGGTCGATTAGGCCGATCCGGCGGATCGGCGGGTGGTGCCATGGCACGCGCGAAGGCCATGAACCGGGGGGCGGGGCGTCAGGCCCCGTCGAAGCCGGAGGCCTCTCCGAAGGCGGCGCGCCCCAAGGGCGCCCGCCGCACGACCCCGTCGCCCGAGACGCTGGCGGCCCTGGGGCCCGACCGTCTGATCGGGCTGATCCTGGGAGAGACCGCGCGCAACTCCACCTTCAAGAAGCTGGTCACCGCAGCGCTCGCCGCCCTGCAGGGGCCGGACGCCGTGGCGGCGATGATCGACCGGCGCCTGGCTGCGCTGGAATCTGCGCAGGGCTACATCGACTGGCAGAAGCGCAGGGCCTTCGCGGCCGATCTCAACGCCACCGTGACGGTCATCGTCGACGAATTGCGCCCCCTCGACGCCAGCGCCGCCCTGGAGCGGCTCCGGCGGTTCCTGGACGGCGCCGACGCGGTGCTGAACCGGGTCGACGACAGCACCGGTGCGGTGCAGGGCGTCTACGAGCGCGCCAGCGAAGCTTTCGTCGAGACAGCAGCCAATCTGCCGCCGGCAGCGGTCGCTCAACTCGCGACCAGCCTCGTCGGCTCATTCGCGGCCGACCCGTTCGGTCCCCTCGGCACGCTGCTCGGCGAGATCATCCTGTTACTCGACGGGGACACCCTTTCGGAGATCGATGCCGCCCTCGCGGAGGCAGCTCTCGGGATGGCGAAGGGTGGCGAAGCCCGGAACGAGACTGCATACCGCCGCGTCGCCGCCCGCGGCCAGATCCTGCGCCTGCGCCAGGTCATCGCCGACCGGCGTAACGATACCGACGCCTTCATCGCGATTGAGACGGAGATCGCTTCGGGTCGAGAGGACCGCGTGTCGATCGCGCAGCGGCTGCTCGCTGCCGGCCGCGCCGAGGAGGCCCTGGACTGGATCCGGCGCACGCCGGAGAAGGGTTTGCGCATCGTCACGCGGGCCGACCTGATCGCCGGCTACGACCCGCGCGGTCCCGAGCGCGAGCGCCAGGCGCTGGAGATAGACATCCTCGACGCACTGGGCCGGAGCGATGAAGCGCAGGCGCTGCGCTGGGCGCTCTTCGCGCGCGACCTCGATGCCCCGATGCTGCGCGCCTACCTCGCCAAGCTCCCGGATTTCGAGGACGAGGAAGCGCTTCTCAAGGCGCTGGATCACGTGGAATCCTTCGCCAATCCGCACCGGGCACTCGCCTTCCTGGTGACCTGGCCGGACCTCATGCGGGCCGCCAGACTGGTCGAGGGGAACCGGGAGGTCTGGCAGGGCGAGCACTATCCCGTTCTGGCCCCGGCCGCCGACGCGTTGGCCCAGGATCATCCGCTGGCGGCCACGATTCTGTATCGGCGGCTGCTCGACGGCATCCTCGATGCCGGCCGGAGCGCCGCGTACACGCACGGCGCCCGCTACCTTCTGGAACTCGACACCCTCGCCGAGCGTCTGGAGACGGGTGCGATCAGCCCGGCCCCGGCTGCCTATCGGGAGGCTGTTCGATGCGATCACGGCCGCAAGCACGCCTTCTGGGGTTTGCTCAGGGATTGAACGGCTCCGGTTGCCGTTCGCGTCAACGTTGCGTGTTCGCCGCGAGAGAGCCCGATAGAGCAGGACTTTCGGTCGTGTCGCCCTGATGCCGCCAGCGGGATGGCCGCCCGCTATGGCGCGTCCGAGACCTCGATGACATCGACCAGATCGGGATAGAACGCCACGTGGCCCGCAATCGCGGCCACCGCCGGGAAGGGCGTTTCATAGCTCCACACCGCATCGGATCGCCGCGTGCCGTCGACCAGAAGATCGAAGTAGCGGGCATCGCCCTTGTACGGGCAGTGGCTGGTCCGTGCCGTGGGTACGAAATGATCGGCTCGGATATCGGCCCGCGGGATGTAGAACACGGCTTCGTAGCGGGATTCCTGAAGGCGCAGGGCATGACGCGTCTCGGCGACGGGTACGCCCGCCACGAGAACGCGCACCCGGCGCGCCTCAGGCGTGATCGTGATCGGATGGTCGGCGCTTGGGCTTTTCACGGCGTTCTCCCGGGTTCGGGCTTCAGTTCGACAGTACCGAGGGCGTCGGCCAAGCGTGATTTGGCGGTGCCGGGCCGAAGTGGCTTCTGCTGGCTCTCGTGCGGCACCCAGCCCGACAGCCACAACACCTCGAAGGTCGCCCGCACCCGTCCGTCCGGATCGGAGAAGCGCTCGGCGTAGACCTCCGCTGTACGCACCAAGGTCGCCCGGCGCAGGGGCGTACGCCGTCGCTCGGTGAGCACGTTGGTCATGCCCATCGCCCGCAGGTCCCGCATCAGCCCGAACGGGTCGGCGTAGCGCACCGTCAGGGTGTCGGTGTCGGCCACCGGCAGGGCGAAGCCCGCCCGCTGCAGCAGGGCGCCGGCCTCGCGAACCGCCGCGAACGGCGCCACCCGCGGACTGATCCCACCCTCGATCTCGCTTTCGGCTTGGGCGAAGCTCTGACGCAGCTCGGTCAGGGTGGCACCGCCCAGCAGGCAACCAAGGAACAGGCCGTCCGGCCGTAGCGCCCGGCGCAGCTGAATCAGCGTGCCGGGCAGGTCATTGACGGCCTGGAGCGCCAGCAGCGAGACCGCGAGGTCGAGGCTTCCGGCCGCCAGGGGCAGCAATTCCGGATCGCCGACGATCAGGTTCGGCCCGCGGGGTTTGGGCAGGGCAGCCAAGCGAAGATGCATGGCGTCAGGGTAGCGTGCGGCCAATACCGACCTCGCGCCTGCACCCGGCGTCGCGAGGTCGAGCACCGTCGCGAAATTGCGCAGCACCGCCCTAAGGCGGTCGTCCATGTCTTCGACGACGCGGTCGAGCAGGAATCCGGCATAGCCGTTCCGTTCGGCACGGGCGAGGCGTGCGCGGGCGAGGACGGTGTCGAACAGGGCGGCCGGGGAATCCATGACGGTGCAGATGGCGCTTTCGAACGCATCCTGCCAGCACCCTCGAAGACACCTGTGAAACCGATCGATCGCCGTCACACACAGAGCCGTGAGGCAGGATAACGTGGCGGAACGACTCGGCGGGGTCGCCGTTCCTGCTGCGACTGGCCGCAAGGCCGAGATTGGTTATGGAGTGCAGGTCATGAAGCGCATGCTCGTCGGAGCCGCAATGGCGCTGGCCACCCTCACCGCCGCGGGCGGCGCCGAGGCGAAGGGCTGCATCAAGGGTGCGATCGTGGGCGGCATCGCCGGCCACTATGCCGGCCATCACGGCCTGATGGGTGCCGCCGCCGGCTGCGCCATCGGCCGCCACCGGGCGAACGCCAAGGCCCGGGAGATGGATCAGCAGGTCGATCAGCGGGGCGCGCGTCCCGTCTCGGCCCGCTAGCGCCCGTCTGCGACCCGGATGACGGCCCTGCGGGCCGTCGCATCGGCCCTGCGCGGCTTGCCGCGCGGGGCCTTGTCGTTGATCTACCCGCCGACGTGCGCCGGCTGCGGCGGCGCCACCGCCGATCCCGGAGGCCTGTGTTCAGACTGCTGGACCGGCCTGCGTCTCATAGAGGCGCCCCTGTGCCCGCGCTTCGGCACGCCGTTCGCGGTCGATCTCGGGGTCGGGCCTCTGCTCTCCCCCCGCGCCATCGCGGAACCACCGGTCTTCGGACGCGCGCGTGCGGTCGCCCTTTATGATGATGTCGCCCGCCGCCTCGTCCACCGGCTGAAATACGAGGATCGGCTCGACCTGTCCGCCGTGATGGGCCGGATGATGTCCGCGAGCGGCCGGGCCCTCATCGCCGAGGCGGATTGTATCGTCCCTGTGCCGCTGCACCGTTGGCGGCTCTGGCGCCGCCGCTTCAATCAGGCCGCCCTTCTGGGTCGGGTGATCGCCCGGGGCGCCGAGCTTCCGTTCGAGCCCTCCACCCTGGTCCGGGTGCGGGCAACCCGCTCGCAAGTCGGCCTGAGCCGACCGGCCCGCGCCGAGAACCTGAGCGGTGCCTTCCGGGTGGACGCCGCCCGGGCGCACCTCATCCGCGGCCGGAGGATCCTGTTGATCGACGACGTCATGACGACCGGGGCGACCGGCAACGCCGCGTCCCGGGCCCTGCTGCGCGGCGGGGCGGCGTCCGTAGACGTGCTCACCTTCGCGCTGGTCGGTGACGCAGCCGGATGAGGCGGTTCAGACGGTCGCCCGCTCACGATGCGGAAAGCTCACCGCCAGAGTGAAGTCGAACGCCTCCGCGATGCTCTCGTGCCAGAGCGAGAACGGCGTCGGCCGGGCGAGATGAAGCGCGCCCTCCGTCTCGGTGCCGGCACGCTGCAGCGCCGCACCCTGCTTGGCCGCCAGCCGCAGCATCGGTCCGTTCCCGGACAGGCAGCGCACGTGCAGGTCGGCCACGCCGCGATGGCGGGCGGCGCGGGCGATCCGGGCGAACAGGGACGCGCCGATACCCTGACGGCGGTAGGCGCGCTCCACCGCGAAGGCCGCCTCCGCCCGTGGGCCAAGACCGTAGGGCGACGCTCCGAGGGCCATCGGCCGTAGCTCGGCCAAGCCGCGCAGTTCTCCACTCACGAAGGCGCCGTACATCACGCCGTCGGCGGTGAGTGCCTGCGCGGCATAGGCCCGCACGCCGGCTTCACTGACATTGCCCATGAAGCGATTCGCGCGTGCCTCGGGATCGAGCCGCAGGAAGTAGTCGAGGACCGCAACGCGGTCGGCCGGCCAAAGGCGCCGGACCGTGTGGGCCGACACGGCGAGGTGTCGAACGGCCATGGTGGGTCTCCGGTCTCTGCGCGTTGTTGCGCAAGTTGGTCCGGACGTTCCTCCCGAAGGACGAGGCTGATGTCGCATCCCCGAGCTTGTTGTGCAATGCAGCAATATGAATGAGCGCGGTCACGGGAGGCCTGCCATGCGCCGGCTTTCTGGAACGGTTCGCTGCGCCGTGTTCCAGGTTGCCTCGGCGCGCGGGCTTGATTCGCGTCGAGCTTGCGCGGCACAGGGATGCGCCCCCGGCGGGAACGGTCGACCGGGGGCGGGGGGTGCCGGGTCCGGCGCCGTATCGTGTTTCAGGGGACCGGTGGCGTGAGCGAGCAATCCGGGAAGCAACACGCGCCATCCGCGGAGGCGCGGGCCAGCGCCGTGTCGCCCGGCCCGGTCCATGACCGCTACGAGGCGCTGGTCGGCACCGGCGCCATCGAGCGGGATCCCGCCCAGGCGCAACTGGTGCGCGCCCTCGACCGGCTGATCCAGGATCTCGGACGCCGCAAGCGCGCCAACAAGACCAGCGCGCTGGGCTGGCTGTTCCGGCGCAAGGACGAGGCTCCGGCTCCCAAGGGGCTCTACATCTGGGGCTCGGTGGGCCGCGGCAAGACCATGCTGATGGACCTGTTCCACGAGGCCGCGCCGGGACCCAAGCGGCGGGTCCACTTCCACGGGTTCCTGGCCGACGCGCACGCGCGCATCCACGCTTACCGACAGGCGCTGAAAGCCGGCACCGTGAAGGGCGACGACCCGATCGGACCCGTCGCCGACCAGCTCGCCGACGAAGCGACCCTGTTGTGCTTCGACGAGTTCACGGTGACCGACATCGCCGACGCGATGATCCTGGGGCGCCTGTTCGGCCACCTGTTCCGGCGCGGCGTGATCGTGGTGGCGACCTCCAACGTCGAGCCCGACCGGCTCTACGAGGGTGGCCTCAACCGGGCTCTGTTCCTGCCATTCATAGCGACGCTGAAAGAGCAGGTGGACGTGGTGCGGCTCGATTCGCGGACCGATTTCCGGCTGGAGAAGCTCGGCGGCGCCGCCGTCTATCACGTGCCGGCGGATGCGGCCGCCCGGGCAGCCCTGGACGCCGCTTTCAAGGGGCTCACCGGCAAGGCGCGAGGCCGCACCGCGACGATCCAGGTCCAGGGTCGAGACGTCGCGATCCCCGAGGAGGCCAACGGCGTCGCGCGCTTCGGCTTCGACGATCTCTGCCGGCAGCCGCTCGGCGCCTCCGACTACATGGCCCTGGCGCGGGCCTTCCACACGGTGATCCTCGACGGAATCCCGGTGCTCGGGGAGGCCGAGCGCAACGAGGCGAAGCGCTTCATCACCCTTGTGGACACCCTCTACGACCGGCACGTGAAGCTCGTGGCCTCGGCGGCGGCCGAGGCGCAGGACCTCTACACGGCGGAGACCGGGCGCGAGGCGTTCGAGTTCGACCGAACCGTCTCCCGGCTGATCGAGATGCGCTCGCGGGAATACCTTGCCCTGCCGCACGGACGGGCCGATTCCGAGGCCTCGGGTGCCAGCACCGGGCTGGTGGAGACATGAGCCGACCGGGAGTCGGCTCGATCTTCCGCCTGCGTCGGCCGAACTGGCGTGGAGCCGGTCCGCTCGGGCCGCTCCTCGGCTCGCCGGCCGCCTTCGTCCTGCTGGTCGTCGCGCTCGCGGCGGGCACGGCCAACTACATCGCCGGTGAGGCCGACCGGGGCGCCACCGCGCAGGCCAACGCCACGATCACGGGGGTCGAGCGCCTGCTCTCCGAGGTCAAGGACCTGGAGACCGGCGAGCGCGGCTTCGTGCTGGTCGGCAGCGAGGATTACCTGACGCCCTACACCCTCGCGCTCGGCAAGCTCGAGACCGAGCTCGCCGCCCTCGGGGCGACCGCGCAGGAGCCGGTCCGACGCGGCGGCCCGTCGCTTGCCGGGCTCGTGGCTCAGAAGCGCGATTTCGCCACCCGGGTGGTCGCGGCGCGCCGGGACCGGGGCTTCGACGCGGCCACCGACCTCGTGCGCACCGGCGAGGGCAAGCAGCTGATGGACGCGATCCGCGCGGAGGCGACGTCCCGCCAGGCGATCACGGCCCAGCACCTCGACGAGGTGCAGACCCGGGAGCGCTGGCGCGGACTGATCCTGTTCCTGCTCTCGGGGGCGGCCGCGCTCGGCGCGATCGTGTTGCTCGCCCGCCTCGCCCTGGTGCGGCGGCAGGAATCGTTGCGCATGTCGCGGCTGCTCGATGGGGTGCTGGCCAACGCCCCCGTGGGCCTCGGATTCCTCGACCGCGACCTGAAGATCCGTCACATGAACCGGGCGCTCGCCACCATGAGCGAGCGCGGCTTCGGGGCCGATCTCGGGGCGCCGATCTGGGCGATGCTGCCGACGCTGCAGGAGGCGCTGGCGCCCAAGCTCGCGGCGGCGCTCAACGAGGGCCTGGTCTCGCCCAACGTGCCGGTGGCAATCCCGACACCCTCGGCGCCCGGGGGCGTCCGTCAGTTCTCGATGAGCTTCTACCCCCTGCGCGGCGAGGCGACCGGGCCCGATAGCGGGCAGGACGTCGAGGGCGTGGGCCTGGTCGTGGTCGACGACACGATCCGCCACCTCGCGGAGGTGCGGACGAAGCGCAGCGAAGAGCGCTTCCGCTCGCTGATCGAGGCCAGCGCGGCGATCGTGTGGACCGCGAACCCGGAGGGCAGCCTGCACCGGCGCCAGATTGCCTGGAGCCGCTTCACCGGCCAGGACGAGACCGCCTATGCCGGCCTCGGCTTCCTCGACGTGATTCATCCCGACGACCGCGCCCACACCCAGGCCGACTGGTCCCGCGCGGTGACCACCCTGCAGCCCTACGCTACCGAGCACCGGATGCGCGCACGCTCGGGCGCATACCGGCACATGAGCGTGCGCGCCGTGCCGATCCTCGAAGCGGACGGCACGCTGCGGGAATGGGTCGGCACCCACACCGACATCACCGAGCGCAAGGAAGCGGAGGCCGCCATCGAGGCGGCGCGGGCTGCGGCCGAAGCCGCCAACGAAGCCAAGAGCCAGTTCCTGGCCAACATGAGCCACGAGCTGCGCACGCCGCTCTCGGCGGTGATCGGCTATTCCGAGATGGTCCAGGAGGAGCTCGAAGATCTGGGCGAGGCCGCCCTGATCGCCGACATGAAGAAGATCGAATCCAACGCCCGGCACCTGCTCGGCCTGATCAACGACGTGCTCGACATCTCCAAGATCGAGGCCGACCGGGTGGAGATCTACGCGGAGGATTTCGACGTCGCCGAAGTGGTCCACGACGTCGCCGCCACCGTCGAGGGGCTGATCGCCAAGAAGGGCAACACGCTCACGCTTGACCTGGCGGCGGATGTCGGCACGGCGCACACCGACGTGACCAAGCTGCGCCAGTGCCTGATCAACCTCCTCAGCAACGCCGCGAAGTTCACCGAGAACGGCCGGATCACGCTCGGGGTCGCCCGCACCACGGAGGCCCTCCGCTTCACGATCGCGGATACCGGCATCGGCATGAGCGCGGAGCAGGTCGGGCGCCTGTTCGAGCGCTTCACCCAGGCCGACGCCTCGACCACCCGCCGCTTCGGCGGTACCGGCCTCGGATTGTCGATCACCCGGGCTTTCTCGGAAATGCTCGGCGGCGCCATCGTGGTGGAGAGCCGGGAAGGGGAGGGCACCGTCTTCACGCTGACCCTGCCGGCGCAGTTCCAGGGCCCGGAGGCCGAACATGCGAACGCGGCCGGCGCAGGCGTCGGCGACCGCCGGACCATTCTGGTGGTGGACGACGATGCCGCGACCCGCGACCTGCTCGCCCGCTTCCTGGAGCGCGAGGGGTTTTCCGTGGCTGTGGCGGAGGACGGGCGCCGGGGCCTCGAACGCGCCCGCGCCCTGCGCCCCCGGGCGGTGCTACTCGACGTGACCATGCCGCAGATGGACGGCTGGGCGGTGCTACGGGCCCTACGGGCGGATCCCGAGATCGGCGCGACGCCGATCGTGATGGTCACGGTACTGGACGAGCAGAACCTCGCCTTCTCGCTCGGCGCCACCGACTATCTTCAGAAGCCGATCGACTGGGGCAGCCTGCGGCAGGTCATCGACCGCTTCCGGCCGGTGACCGTGGACGGCCCGATCCTGGTGGTCGAGGACGAGGCGGACGTGCGTGCCCATCTCTGCGCCTATCTCGGCCGCGAGGGCTTTCCCGTGGTCGAGGCCGAGAACGGCCTGCGCGCTCTAGACACCTTAGAGGCGGAGCGCCCCTGCCTGGTGCTGCTCGACCTGATGATGCCGGAGATGGACGGCTTCGGTTTCCTGCGGGCCATGCGCGCCCGGGCCGACTGGCGCGACATCCCCGTGGTCGTCCTCACCGCCAAGGACATCACCGCCGAAGACCGCCGCCGCCTCGCCGGCCAGGCCGACCGCGTGCTCGCGAAGGGAACGACCGGACTGAGCGAGCTCGCCCGCGAGTTGCGGGCACTGATGCCGGGGCACACCGAGGTCGCCTGACCCGCACATCGTCCCGAGCAGGACGATGTGCGGTTGGGATTGTCGGTCTCCCTTCTGATCAGAAGCCCCGGAACGCCATCACCAGCGCCCCTACCGCGATGCCCCACAGGGCGAGCGTCGACCAGATCGCACGTCGGCGCTCGTTGCGGGCGAAGCGCTCCAGGCGCTGGGCGTCGCCCGTCCCGCTCTCGTCGAGGCGGATCAGCACGCGCTTGAGCCGCGTCGCGAGGTCAGGGATGTCGCCGACCACGTCGGAGAGCACACGCAGGGCTTCGAAGCCGCTCTGAGCACGCCCGAGCGGGCCTGCATTCTTGGCGATCCAGCTGCGCACCACCGGCTCGGCCGTGGTCCACATGTCGAGGCGCGGATCCAGGGAGCGGGCCACGCCCTCGACAACCACCATGGTCTTCTGGAGCATCACCAGTTCGGTGCGGGTGCTCATGTCGAACAGGGCGGTGATGTCGAACAGCAGGGTCAGCACCTTGGCCATCGAGATCTCGTCGGCCCGGCGCTGGTGGATCGGCTCGCCGATCGCCCGGATCGCCTGCGCGAAATCCTCGACGGAATGATGCGCCGGCACGTAGCCGGCCTCGAAATGTACCTTCGCCACCCGGCGGTAATCACGCAGGATGAATCCCAGCAGGATCTCGGCCAGGAACCGCCGCTCGTTCAGGCCGAGCCGGCCCATGATGCCGAAATCCACCGCCACCAGCCGGCCCTCGGCGTCGACCAGCAAATTTCCCTGGTGCATGTCGGCGTGGAAGAAGCCGTCGCGAATCGCCTGGCGCAGAAAACTCTGGATCACCGTGCGCCCGATCGCCTGCGGATCGTGGCCGGCCGCGACGAGATCGGCCGCGCTGTGCAGGCGCACGCCCTCGATCCACTCGGCCGACAGCACCTCCCGGGCGGTCAGCTCCCATTCGGGCTTGGGCACCCGAAAATCGAGGTCGTCCCGGGTATTCTCCGCGATCTCCGAGGCGGCGGCCGCCTCCAGGCGGAAATCCATCTCCATCAGCACCGAGCGGGCGAGGATCTCGACCACCTCGCGCGGGCGCAGCCGCTCGGCCTGCGGAGAGAGGGCGTGCACCACCCGGGCCATGAACCGCATGACTTCGAGGTCGCGCATGAAGCGCTCGCGCACGCCCGGGCGCATCACCTTCACGGCTAGCGCCCGCTGCGTGCCGTCGGCATCCTGCACGACGGCCTTGTGGACCTGCGCGATCGAGGCGGCGGCGATCGGCTCGCTGAACGACACGAACAGCGCGTGAACCGGCTTGCCCAACGCCATCTCGACCACCTTCAGGGCGGTCGCCTGGGGGAACGGCGGTACCCGGTCCTGCAAGCGTTCCAAGTCCGAGGCCGCCTGCATGCCGACGATATCGGGGCGGGTCGCCAGGAACTGGCCGAACTTCACGTAGGACGGACCGAGCCGTGTCAGGGCCGACGACAGGCCGGCGGCGCCGTCATCCAGACCCCGGCGCTCCAGGGACCGTCCGAGCTTCAGGGCGAAGCGCAGGTGGGCCGGCAGTTCGGACGGGTCGGCGAGGGCGAGCGCCCCCTCCCGGGCCAGGACGAAACCGACCCGGGCACCGCGGAACAGGTTGATCGCGGCGCCGATCATGGACGCACCGAGACCTTCCCGCCCCCCAATGCAGGGGTGGGAATCAGATCGCGCTCGACGGCCAAGATCAGGAGACCTTCCAGCCGGAATGGATCGCCACGATCCCGCCCGAGAGCGGCCGGTCCGTGACGTGGCGGAAGCCGGCGCGCTCGATCATGCCGCTGAACGCACCCCGGCTCGGGAACTTCCGGATCGATTCGACCAGGTACCGGTAGGATTCGGCATCGCCGGCGACCCGGGCACCGATCCGCGGGATCACGTGAAAGGAATAGGCGTCGTAGATCCTGTCGAGCAGCGGGATGTCGACGGCGGAGAATTCGAGGCACAGGAACCGGCCGCCGGGCTTCAACACGCGGCGCGCCTCGGCGAGGGCAGTCTCGATCCGCGGCACGTTCCGGATGCCGAACGCGATCGTGTAAGCGTCGAAGGCGGCGTCCGGCAGCGGCAGCGTCTCGGCGTTGCCGGTGACGAAGGCGATCCGGTCGCCCGCGCCCTCGACCTTCTCCCGGGCCCGCTCGGCGCCGACGCGCAGCATCGATTCGTTGATGTCGAGCACCGTGACCCGCGTCTTCGGCCCGCCCGCGGCCAGGACCCGGAACGCGACGTCACCGGTGCCGCCGGCGACGTCGAGATGCGCGAACGGCCGGCCCTGCGGCGGCCGCAGCATCGACACGAGCTGCGCCTTCCAGGCCCGGTGCAGGCCCGCCGACATCAGGTCGTTCATGACGTCGTAGCGGCGGGCGACCGAGTGAAAGACGCTGTCGACGCGCCCCTGCTTCTCGTCGAGCGACACGCGCTCGAAACCGAAATCTGCGCCTTCGCGCTCCGTCGCCCCGTCCCCGGCCTTCATGACGCTCCCGTTCCTCACGTCCGCGCGTCTTAGCGAAGGCCGCGCCCATCCGCCATGCGTCCTATGACGCGGACGGAGCCAGATCCTCAGCCGACGCGGGCACGCAGGGCGTCCGCCACGGCGTTCGCCATGGCGCGTGTGCCTATCGCGTTGGTGCCCTCGCCGGCGATATCGGCGGTACGGCCCCCCCCGGCCAACGCGTCCATGACGGCGCCGTCCAGCGCGTCCGCGGCCTCGCCGAGGCCGAACGAGTAGCGCAGGCACATGGTCAGCGAGCCGATCATGGCGATCGGGTTCGCCTTGTCCTGCCCGGCGATGTCCGGTGCCGAGCCGTGGCACGGCTCGTAGAGCGCCCGGCGCACGCCGCTTTCATCCACCGCGCCCAGCGACGCCGAGGGCAGCATGCCCAGCGAGCCAGTGAGCATCGCGGCGAGGTCGGACAACACGTCGCCGAACAGGTTGTCGGTCACGAGCACGTCGAACTGCTTCGGCCTGCGTACCAGCTGCATGGCGCAGTTGTCGGCCAGGATGTGCTCCAGCTCGATGTCGGCGTAGTGCTCGGCATGAACCTTGGTGACGACCTCCTTCCAGAGGACGCCGGACTTCATGACGTTGTGCTTCTCGGCCGAGGCCACCCGGCCGGAACGCTTGCCCGCCAGATCGAAGGCGACCTTGGCGATCCGCTCGATCTCGCCCGTCGTGTAGACCTGGGTGTCGACCGCCCGCTTCGAGCCGTCCTCCAGGATGGTGATCTCCTTGGGCTCCCCGAAATAGACGCCGCCGGTCAGCTCGCGGACGATCATGATGTCGAGGCCCTCGACCAGCTCGCGCTTGAGCGCGGAGGCATCGGCGAGCGCCGGGTAGCAGATCGCCGGCCGCAGGTTGGCGAACAGCTCCAGATCCTTGCGCAGCCGCAGCAGGCCGGCCTCGGGACGATTCTCGTAGGACACGCCCGCCCATTTCGGACCGCCGACCGCACCGAGCAGGATCGCGTCCGCCGCCCTGGCGCGCGCCAGCGTCTCGTCCGAGAGCGGGCTGCCGTGGGCATCGAGGGCGCAACCGCCGACGAGATCGGTCTCGGTCTCGAACGTGGCGAGGCCGGTCTCCTTCAGGGCGCCGAGCACGACCTGCATGCCGGCCGCGACCTCCGGGCCGATCCCGTCGCCGGGCAGGAGCAGGAGCTTGTAGCTGGCCATGGCGGTCTCGCGGGTTCTCTCTCGACGTGCCGGCGGGCTTTATCCAGGGCGGACCGCGCTTGGCAAGGCGGCGGGCAAGGGCGGCCCTTGTGTTTCCGGCACGCGGGGGCTACCTCTGCGGCCCTTCGCGCGGATGCCGCTTCACGCCGTCCGCGACTCACCCGGGAGAGACGAGCCTTGGCCAGAGCCGGCTCAGCGTCCGAGACCGCCCACGCCGCTTCGTCGGCGTTGCGGTTGCGCGCGCCTGGTGCCCGGCTTCGTCTTCCGCTTCTGCTTACCCGCCCCTGAGGGCCGTCCGGGCGCGCGCGCCTGGGCCTTCAGGGGATTGTCGGAACTCGCGAACCTCAGCCCCTCCCGGGGCACCACGCCGCTCCGCGCAATATGCCGGGCGGCCCGCGACAGGGTAAAGCCATGACCACCACCAGCACCACCGCCGCCCGCGAACGCATCGTCATCTTCGACACCACCTTGCGCGACGGTGAGCAGTGCCCCGGCGCCACCATGACCCATGACGAGAAGCTGGCGGTCGCCGAGCTCCTCGACACGATGGGCGTCGACATCATTGAGGCGGGCTTCCCGATCGCCTCGATCGGCGACTTCGAGGCTGTGTCGGAGATCGCCCGGCGCACCAAGCGCGCGACCATCGCGGGCTTGGCCCGCGCGATTCCCGCCGACATCGCCCGGGCCGGCGAGGCGGTGCGGCACGCCAAGCGCGGACGGATCCACACCTTCGTGTCGACCTCGCCGATCCATCTCGCGCACCAGATGCGCAAGACCCAGGACGAGGTGCTGGAGATCATCCTCAAGACCGTGGCTCAAGCGCGCGACCTCGTCGAGGACGTGGAATGGTCGGCCATGGACGCGACCCGCACGCCGATCGACTACCTGTGCCGGTGCGCCGAGGCCGCGATCAACGCCGGCGCCACCACGATCAACCTGCCCGACACAGTGGGCTACGCCACGCCGTCCGAGTACCGCGACATGTTCGCGGCGGTGCGCGAGCGGGTGCCGAACGCCGACCAGGCGGTGTTCTCGGTCCATTGCCACAACGACCTCGGCCTCGCGATCGCCAACTCGCTCGCCGGCATCGAGGGCGGCGCCCGGCAAGTGGAGTGCACGATCAATGGGATCGGCGAGCGGGCCGGCAACGCCGCGCTCGAGGAGATCGTCATGGCGCTGCGTACCCGCGCCGACGTGCTGCCCTACGAGACCGGCATCGAATCGACCATGCTGACCCGCGCTTCCAAGCTGGTGAGCCACGCCACCAACTTCCCGGTGCAGTTCAACAAGGCGATCGTCGGCCGCAACGCCTTCGCGCACGAGAGCGGCATCCACCAGGACGGCATGCTCAAGAACGCCGAGACCTACGAGATCATGACGCCGGCCTCGGTCGGCCTGAGCAAGACCGCGTTGGTGATGGGCAAGCATTCGGGGCGGGCTGCGTTCCGCTCCAAGCTCGACGACCTCGGCCTGCACCTGTCCGACAACCAGTTCCAGGACGCGTTCGAGCGGTTCAAGGCGTTGGCCGACCGCAAGAAGCACGTCTACGACGAGGATATCGAGGCCCTGGTCGACGAGAACCTCGCCACCGCCCATGACCGGATCCGCCTGGTCTCGCTCTCGGTCATCGCCGGCACGCGGGGCCCCCAGCGCGCCACCCTGCGCATCGCCGACGAGGACGGCACCCGGATCGAGGAAGCCGATGGCAACGGACCGGTGGACGCGGTGTTCAACGCGATCACCGCCCTGGTGCCGCACAAGGCCGAACTGGAGCTGTACCAGGTGCAGGCGGTCTCCGGCGGCACGGACGCCCAGGCCGAGGTCTCGGTACGCCTGCGCGACGGCGACCGCAGCGTCACCGCCCGGGGTGCCGACCCGGACACGCTGGTGGCGTCCGCGAAGGCCTATCTCTCGGCCCTGAACAAGCTCGCGGCCCACGCCGTGCGGGTTCATGCACAGCACGCGGCAGCAGAATAGCAAAAAACCCGCGTTCGGGGGTGGACAGCCCCCGGATGCGTTGGTATCAGCCCGCCACCCCGGACGGACTTGGTGGCCACCGGGGCGGGTCGCAGACGCGATCGGGCGCATAGCTCAGTTGGTAGAGCAGCTGACTCTTAATCAGCGGGTCCTAGGTTCGAACCCTAGTGCGCCCACCAAGACTTCCCGGAACGGTCCTTACAATCTCATTCGTCGGATCGACGCCGCACAGGCTGCGCGGGGCCGTGGCGGCTTTGCATCGTCGTGCCGCAACCCACGCACAACGAAAACAATTCTTTGGCGAAAGAGCTGAAGACAATTTGTTTTGCCTGTGCAATTTCGGGTTTAGAACTATCTCCGCCTGAAGATGGTCTGGCTGTCGCATATCGCGGGCTGAACTCGGAGATTTGTCGGTTGGTTCGTTTCGCCTCGATTGTCGCCGCGGCAGGAGCAGGCGCCCTGGCGTGGTGCGGACCCGCTTCGGCGGCGCCGGAGATCACCCTCGCGGCGATCGCGACGGGCCGGCTCTACATCGTCGGAACTACGGAGCGGCCGCATGTACCGGTGGTGCTGGAGGATAAGTTCCGCACCGAGTCGGACGAGAAGGGCAGGTTCCAGTACGAACTCGTCTATCATCCGAGCCGGTGCATCGTGTCGGCGACCATCGACGGCAAGACTGTAGAGGCGGTCGTCAGCAATTGCGGTCAGACCTGCGAGGCCGCACCGCAGCCCGCGGCGGCCGCCGCTGCTGCGCGCGCGCTACCGGCCGGGCAGGCAGCGCCTCAGGTGGCCGGGAGCGCGGCTCAGCCGCCGCGAGGGGCGCCGAACAACCGGTCCGCCGTCGCGCCGCCGCCGAACCCCAGCGCCGCGCCGACTGGAACGCCCGATGCCGCGCCGAAGAACGTCCAGATCGCTCGGCCACCGAGGCCACCGCAACGGCCTGCCGTGCGGACGCCGCCGCAGGCCCGGACCGTCCAACCGGCCAAGCCGGCGCGCAAGCCCAGGCCGGCGCAGCGGCCAGCCCCAGACGACGCCGGACCACCGATTGCGGATTGATGGATCGCGGCGCCGCGATCGCAACTCGAACGGGGCCAGAGCCCGTCCCGTCAGCGCCGCCGCCAGCGCCGCGCCCCCCCCTGCCGCTGTCTGATAACGGCCAGCCTTGAGCCCGATATCGACCGACATACCGCGATAGGTTGGATAACGGCATCGTCCTGGAACGCTGCCGAAAGCCGCGCGGCGCACAGGTCGATGCGGCGCGACTTTTTAACTCATACAAATGAGATACTTTAATCGTTTTTAATCATGCTTCGCTGATCAGATTAAAGTTTATATTTTTGTGACTAAAACACATCTATATAGTCTAAGAACGGGAATGCAGCGAATCAACCCTAATTTGTCACGTCGATTATAAAACCTACCATTTCTGTTTGCGATGATGGATAATCCGACAATCCTCGATGAGGGCTACCGGATCGATCTGCGCATCAATGAAAACCATTTTCTCGGCGGTCGGCGATCAATCGAATACAAATTTCAATCTCTGGAGAGATTTCGCCACGAGCCGCTTGATGCCGGCCGAACTGTATCGGGTAGACGATGGCCACTTCCGCGGCCTTTTTGAAGGGACAGATCTCGGCTCGCTGCTGATCACCCGCTCGACGTCCAGTGCCGTAAGGGTGGAATCGACCCCGGCCACGCTCCGGCGAAACCACAAGCGGGATACCCTCGCCGTCACGGTCAAGCTGTCCGGAACGTCGATGTGCGAGCAGTTCGGGCGCCAGGCCGTGCTGCAGCCCGGCGAAATCACCGTCCTGGATCGGGCAAGCCCGTCCGTCCGCCAGACGTCCGGATCGTCCCGATCCCTGCTCCTGGAAATCCCCCGGGACCGATTGGAGAACCTGCTCGGTGATGCCCGTCACTTCACGGCCCTGACCATCGGAGAGCATCTCGGCAGCGCGCGCCTCGTGACGACGTTCCTCGACACGTTGCTACAACTCGAGAACGTGCTCACGGCCGACGTCGCCCAGCGGATGTCGGCCATCGTCGTGGACCTGATCGCGGCCAGCATCGCTGAGCGCCTGGCCAAGGAGGTGCCCCGGCCACTGCACGGCACCGTCGTGGTCCAGCGGGCCAAAGCCCATGTCGAGGCCAACCTCGGTGACCTGACCCTGGACCCGCCCCAGCTCGCGGCCATCGTCGGCGTTTCGCTGCGCCGCCTGCAGGAACTGTTCCACGAGCACGGGCAGCACATCTCCGATTGGATCTGGCAGCGCCGGCTGGAGGCCGCTGCCAAGCGCCTGGCCGACCCGGGGTGTCGACATCTGTCCCTCGGCACCCTGGCCTATGGCTGCGGCTTCGCCAGCCAGGCGCATTTCTCCCGGCGGTTCAGGGATCGATACGGGATGGCACCGAGCGCGTTCCGGCATCTGGCCGATCCTGGCATCCCGAAACGGTGATCCGGCCGCGCAGGGCTGGCTTCTCAACCGCAGATCGGTCGGTCGTCGATGACCCCGCGGATCCCGCACCGGGCCTCATCGTAACTCCAAGTGCAGAGCAATCAGCGGTTGTTAAGATCTGTTGGTTAAGCATTCGCGGCTGCAGCTTGCGCAATGTTCCTATTCCGCTGCATTTCGAGGGTGCCGTGACGCTGCAATCTGTCTCCATCCGCACAAAATTGATTGTGGCGTTCGCCACTCTGACCGTTTTCGTGGTCGGCCTGGGCATACTCGGGCTCGTGAGCACGCAAAAGCTGCGCGATCAGACCGTCGCCATCGAAACGAACTGGCTGCCGAGCATCAGGACGCTCAGCGAGATCAACACGCTGACGGCCCGGAGCAGTGGGCTTCTCCTGCGTCACACGCAGGCGACTGATCCGGCGCTGCTGGCCACCATCGAGAAGGACATTGGCAGCTTCGACAGATCCGTGGACAAAAAGGCCAAGTTCTATCGCACCCTGATCAGCTCACCCGAAGAGCAGGCATTGGACGCGACGCTGAGCCGGGCGTCTGACGCCTTCCGGGCTGTCCGGGACCAGGTGCTGGCCCTATCGCGCCGGGGTGACAAGGCGCAGGCCTACGCACTCTACGAGACGAACGGGCTCGCGCCCCGTCGTGCCGTCTCCACCGCGCTCGAGAAGCTGATCGCCCTCAACAACGAAGGCGCCAGCGCCGCTGAGGCCCAGGGTCTGACGGTCTTCGAGGAGACCCGCACGGTGACCCTGATCGCGATCGGGCTCGCCCTGATTCTTTCGGTGCTGTCGGGGGCGGTGATCGTCCTGGGGGTCACGCGCGGCATCCAGTCCGTTGTGCAGCCGATGCAGGCCCTGATCGCCGGCGACCTGTCGGTCACGATCCCGCACCAGGGCGCCCGGACCGAGGTCGGCACGATCGCGGACGCCGTGCAGGTCTTCAAGGACGGGCTGATCCAGATGAAGGCCTTGGAGGCCGAGACGGCCGAGGCCCGGCTCGCCGCCGAGGCGCAGCGCAAGACCGGCATGCGCCAGATGGCCGAAACCTTCGAGCAGGCGGTCGGCGGCATCATCGGCCTGGTCTCGGCCTCCGCCACCGAGCTTCAGGCAACCGCTGAGGCGATGTCGGCCATGGCCGGCCAGACCTCGGCGCAGTCCGGCGCGGTGGCGGCCGCGGCCGAGGAGGCCGCCAGCAACGTCAACACCGTGGCGGCGGCCGCCGAGGAGCTCGGCTCGTCGGTCCAGGAGATCGGCCGCCAGGTCGACGGCTCGGCCAGCCTGGCGCAGCGCGCCGTCAGCGAGGCGGATCAGACCGCCGTCCTGGTGCAGGAGCTCAGTACGGCGGCGGCCCGGGTGGGCGACGTGGTCGGCTTGATCTCGTCGATCGCCGGGCAGACCAACCTGCTGGCCTTGAACGCCACCATCGAGGCGGCCCGGGCCGGCGCTGCCGGACGCGGCTTCGCCGTCGTCGCCTCCGAGGTGAAGGCGCTGGCCGAGCAGACCGCCAAGGCCACCGAGGAGATCTCGGGTCAGATCGCCCGTATCCAGGCTTCCACCGGCCAGGCCGTCACGGCGATCGGTTCGATCGCAATGCGGATCCAGGAGATCAGCGGCGTGACGACCTCGATCGCCGCCGCCGTGGAACAGCAGGGCGCGGCGACCCAGGAGATAGTTCGCAACGTCAGCCAGGCCGCGATGGGGACCGGGGCGGTGACCAGCAACATCACCGGCGTCGCCAGCGCCGCGGAGGAGACCGGATCGGCGGCGAGCGAGGTCCTGGGCGCGGCATCGGAACTCTCGCGCCAGTCCGAGCACCTCTCAGCCGAGGTGGGCCGCTTCCTCGCCACCGTGCGCGCGGCCTGAACGAACGGCGGGGCCGCCAGGATCGCAGGCCGGATGCGCGCAGTCCGATCCGGTGCGCGTGTCGGCCCCAGCGAAGTCTCGCGTTCCCAGCAACGATCGGTTGACCACGTCGACAGCCAGCCGCTCGTCCCGGAGGGCGCCAGAGCCAGTTTGCGGACTTCGCTCAGCGGCTACGCGGATCCCGCAATGGTCAAGGTCTTGGCGTTCCTGGCCGCGCTGGGATCGGTCGCCTGCGGCTTGCTGATCGTCCGGGATCTGCTTCACTTGCTGACGCTGCAGCAGAACCCGACCGGAGCACGCGTCGCGACGTTGCTGGCGGTTTTCGCGGTCGGCTCGAGCCTGGGCGCCGCCGCGAGCCTGCTTCAGCGCAATCGCTGAACCATTTGCGGGCGAACCCGATCGCAACCCAGGTGTGCCGAAGCACGTCCGCCTGTAAAGCTTAGGCATACATCAGGGTCACACCGCGAACACAGTCGCGGACCTGATGGAGACTATCAATGCCCCTCGCATCCCGCCTCACCATTGCCGCCGCCGCGACGATCGCCACCGTTGCGGTCCTGGCCGGCTCGTACGTGCAGGCCTTGAGCCTCGCCCTGCCGAACCACTTCGTCTGATGCTAATCGGACCCGGCGACGGAACGCCCAGCAACCCGGTGCTCCGTTGCCCCTGCCAGCCCAAAACCCCTGTGCGGGGAGGCAAGCGATGCACGCCATCCTGATAGCCATGCTCGACGGCGCGACCTGGGTCGCCGACACGCTCGATACGCTTCTCGACGATGCCGTCATCGGCTTCGGAGCTGCAGCCCCGTTCGCGGCACGCGGCGAGGACGAGTCCATAGAGCCGGGTCCGCCAAGACCCTGACGCACAAGCTGTAACAGCGGCACCGCGGACAAACGGGTCAGCGACGCCGCGCCTCATTACAACGCGCGATTACGACGACCGCGTGCGCCCAACGTCTTCGGTTTGCCGATCGGACGCCGGATCCGACGCCTCGTGATCGGGGATCCGATACCCCCGCGCCCAGGTGCGGTGCTCGTTCGAACCTTCGGGATAGGGATTGGCCGAAAGCGGCTCTCCGCGGTCCCGCGCGTGGCGCCCCTCATCGCTGATCGCGGTTGGCGACCGGCTAGATAGCATCACGATGCAGTCCTCCCGGTCATGGATTCTTCCCACGCCACGTAACGGGAGCTCCGGGACGACGAGGCCGGGATCATCGTACGATTGCGGGCGGCTGCGCCCCGGAGCGCGCGCCTGATCCCGTGACCCGCCACACCGTGCCGCCGGCATCGTCCGCGATGAGCAGGGCACCCTGGCCGTCGATCGCCAGCCCGACCGGTCGGCCGCGCGCTTGCTTGTCCGCGTTGAGGAAGCCGGTGACCACGTCCTGAGCCTTGCCGGCGGGCTTTCCGTTCTCGAACGGGACGTAGACCACCTTGTAGCCGTTCAACGGATCGCGGTTCCAGCTGCCGTGCTCGCCGACGAACGCCCCGCTCCGGTAGGCCTGGGGCAGGCCCGTTCCGGTGGCGAATGCCATCCCCAGCGGGGCGACGTGCGAACTCAGCGCGTAATCGGGCATGATCGCCTGGGCGACCAGGTCGGGGCGCTGCGGCATCACCCGTGGATCGAGATGGCTGCCCCAGTAGCTGTACGGCCAGCCGTAGAAGCCGCCGTCCTTTACCGAGGTCATGTAATCAGGGACCAAGTCGGGACCGAGTTCGTCGCGCTCGTTGACCACGCACCACAGCGTCTTCGTCTGCGGCTCGAAGGTGAGACCGTTGGGATTGCGCAAGCCGGTCGCGTAGAGCCGGTGGGCGCCCGTGTCGCGGTCAATCTCCCAGATCGCGGCCCTGTCCTTCTCCTCGTCGATGCCGTTCTCCGTGATGTTGCTGTTCGAGCCGACGCCGGCATAGAGCTTGGTGCCGTCCGGGCTGGCGGTCAGGCTCTTGGTCCAGTGATGGTTGATCCGGCCCGCTGGCAGCTCGGTGAGCTTGACGCCGGGCTCGGTGATCTGGGTCGTGCCGGTCGTGTACGGGAAGCGCATCACCGCATCGGTGTTGGCGACGTAGAGCGCGTCGTCGACGAGCACCATGCCGAAGGGCGCGTTCTGCTTGTCGAGCAGGACGGTCCGCGTCTCCGCCACGCCGTCTCCGTCGGTATCGCGGAGCAGGGTGATGCGCTGGCCCGCTTCGCCGGCGGGATGGGACAGGCTCTCCAGCCAGCCCATGACGATCTCCTTCGGCCGGTTGATCGGCGGCGTCGGGCCTCCGCTCTCGGCCACCAGGACATCGCCGTTGGGCAGGACGAGGAGCGAGCGCGGGCCTTTCAGGCCGGTCGCCAGAGCCTTCACCTGCAGACCCGCTGCGACTTGCGGAACCTCACCGTCCTTCCAGCCCACCGACCGGGATACGTGCATCGGCGGCAACAGGTACTGGTGCAGGTCCGGCAGGGGCGGATTCGGGCCGACCTGGGTCTGGGGATCGATAGGATCCGGTCCGCAAGCCGACAGCGGCAGCAGCGCGGCTGCGGCGAGGAGATAGCGTTTCCGGCTCATGCTCGTGTTCCCGGCCGCACGCCCACGCGATGGCGATGGATCAAGTCCGCGCCGCTCCAGCCCGTCACCAGCAGGAGCACGACCACGGTTCCGGAGAGCGCCAAGCCGGTCGGCACCACCGAGGTGTAGGCGTCCCGGCTGTGCACGAACACGTTGACGATCGACAGAGCGAGTACGAGGACGTTGCCGACCGCATGGATCCAAGCCGGTCGCAGGCGCCGGATCGACCGGCTGCCGAGGAAATCGATCACGCCGGCGAGGCCCGCGAACACCGAGGCGATCAATCCGATACTTAACAGCCAGGCCGAGAAATTCGCCCATTGCATGTTGGCGGTCGCCCAATAAGCGATATCGGTGACAAAGGTGCCGACGAAGCAGACGATCGGGATCGGCACAAGCATCGGGTGAATGGGATGCCCGGCGATGCTGGCAGTCGAGCGCGGGAAGTTCTCCGACACACGCATCCTCGTCATGAAATCGCATTCTGCACTGCGGGTCCTACCGCGCGTCGAGGTAAAGGTTCCGCCTGCGCGCCATCTGGTCGCTCGGGGGCTGCATCGCTCGCCGAACCGCCTGAGTCAGCCTCCAGCGGCATCGGATGGGCGCGTGCGTCCGCGCACCGTCGGGAACCCTGATCTGTGTCGTTTTCTAAAATCATCGGCCGGCACCACTATTGCCGAGTCTGAGCAGCATCGCCATTTCTTGTCTCATTCGCGGACAAGCGGCGAAAAGCAGTCCAGGATTGAGCCAATGGCCGCTGCCACAGTAGAGAAGCCACTCGACGTTGGTGGCCCGATCAGCCGGAGAGCCGCCGCGCTCGCCAACGTGAAATGGTTTCGGGCTCTGGCCTGTCGCGTGATGCGCGAAGGCGGGCCGCAGGCGACGCTACGCGCGGCCAACGCCAGGGCAGCGGCCCGCATCATTTTGCGCCAGGCCAAGCGGGACGCGCTGGTCAACCGGATGGCGCGTGAGGCGCTGCAAGCGGATCGGGTGACGCACTAGATCGGGCGCCTATCTGCCTGCACCATGCTTGACGGCAGTTTCGAAGCATCCGCTGCGATAAATCGCCGGGATCAGCCAGAAGAACCGAGGCCGCCGGCCAGCTCGTACCGCCGGCAGCCCCGTCAGACGCTCAGCGCTTGAACTTGCCGTCGTACTTGAACTCCGGCGCGGACTTCAGCTGCTCTTTGGTCGCGCCGATGATCGCCTTCCACTTCTTCGCGTCGGCATCGTAGCCCAGGGCCACGGAGGCCGGGGAGACGGCGACGTAATGCTCGCCCATGCCGAGGAAGCCGCCGACCGAGACGATGTAGCCGACGACCTTCTCGTTGTGGATCGCGATGTCCTTGATCTCACCGACGGTGTTGTTCTGCGCGTCGGTGATGTTGAGGCCGATCAGGTTGTAGCTCAGCACCGCATCCTGCGGCACACTCTCGAACTTGGGGGCCACCGTCGGGGGCGTGGTATTCGCCGCGAGGGCGGGTCCGGCGAGGGCAGCGGCGGCGAGGGTAGCGAGGACGAGGCGGCGCATCGAGATCTCCAGCGGCCCGGGATGGGCGCGGGGAAAGGGCCTGCCTGCACGCATCGTTCCGCGAGATCGCAGAAATGTTAATCGCCGGAACATGGAACAATGGGGCCCTATCGCCCGGTCAGCGCGCGTGTCCTGCCGCGCGGCCGGTACAGTTCGGCTCGTCCGGCCCGAACCGTCCCTATCTGAGCACGCGCAGCAGGCGCATGTCCCGGCGGATCAAGACCGAGGGGACAGTCGTGGCACGATCCGGGCAAGCATCGACGGCATTGACCAACCCAGGCACCGGGCGAAACCTGGCCTCGGCAAAACCGGGCGCGTGGATCGACGGACTGGTCGGCGTCGCGATCTTCAGCGGCTCCCTGGTGGCGACCCGGCTGGCGCTCACCGGCATGGACGCGCTGTTCCTCAGCGCCGCGCGGACGGCCCTGGCCGGGCTCGCGGGGGCAGCCGCATTGCTCATCCTGCGGGAGACCTGGCCCCGCCGGAGCGACATGGGGGCGCTCGCCATCGTGGCGGCGGGTGTTGTGGTCGGGTTCCCGCTCCTGACGGCGCTCGCCCTGCGCACCGTCAACGCGGCCCACGGGACGGTCTTCGTCGGATTGCTGCCGCTCGCCACCGCCCTGTTCGGAGCCTTGCGGTCGGGCGAGCGCCCCTCGTCGGCGTTCTGGATCCTGTCGATCCTGGGCGCCCTCGTGACGGTGGGGTTCGCGGCGCGCGGGCTCGACGGGCCGCCGGGTACCGGCGACGCCTTCATGCTGGCGGCGATCCTGGTTTGCGGCCTCGGCTATGCGGAGGGCGGAAAGCTGGCACGGCGGCTCGGCGGCTGGCAGGTGATCGCCTGGGCCACCGTCCTGTCTCTGCCGCTCTCCCTGCCGCTGGCGCTGGTCTTGAGCCCTGCACATCCCGGCGCGATCCCGCTGCCGGCCTGGGTCGGCCTGGGTTACGTCGCCTTGTTCAGCATGTTCATCGGGTTCGTGTTCTGGTACCGGGCGCTGGCCCGGGGCGGCATCGCGGCGATCGGGCAGCTCCAGCTTCTGCAGCCGTTCATGGGGCTGGGGGTGGCCGCACTGGTCCTGGGCGAGCGGATCGAGCCCGCGATGATCGGGGCGGCCCTCGCAGTCGCGGTTTGCGTGGCCCTGGCGCGGCGTATGGCCTGAACAGACCGCTCAGCCGGACTTCGCCACCACCTCGATGTCCCGGTCCAGCCCGCTCTCGACTTTGAACTCGCGGGTGTAGACCTGCCCGTCATGCCGGGCGATCAGCACGTAGTCGCCCTCGGCGAGGGTCACCTGCGGGAATGCGCCGATCGCCTCGCGTATGGTGTCGCCGCCGGGGGTGAGGACCGAGAAGGCGGTGCCGGCATAGGCCTCGGCCCCGAAGGCTGCGACCAGCTTGAGGGTGACGGTGGCGGCGCGGTGATTAAGCGTCGCCTCGGTGACCTTGCCGTTCTCGACCCGCAGGTCGGCGCGCTGGATCGCGTTGGACTCCCCGTAGGTCGAGACCACGTGATACGTGCCCTCGGGCAGTCGCAGGATCTCCCCGGCCTTGATGCCGGAGCGTACGAGGCGGCCCTCGGAATTGGTCCCCACCGGCACGAACACCGAGAACACGACCTGGGCGGGCGGGATCTTCTGGTCGCCCACGGCCCCAGCGAGCTTCAGTGCGCCGGCCGCGACCCGGAGGGTGTCGGTGGCCGGCTGTCCGCCCATCACGATGCGCTTCGAGGCGCTGGCGAAGCCGTACGTGACGGTCGCCACGTAGGCGCCCGGGGGCAGGGTGAAGTTCGGCTCGGCCTCGGTGGAGCGGCCCACGATCGAAGGCCGGGTGCCGTCGCCGCGATCCTCATAGATGCGCCAAGCCAGGCCCTTGCGCAGCGGCACCCCGGCTCCGGACAGCAGCGCCGACAGCGACAGCTGCGCCTCGGGCTCGGCCGGTGGCATGTTGGGCGGCAGGGTCGGGCTGGTGATCGACGGGGATGGCAGGGGATCGCCGAGGCGGTTCTGGAACACGCCCTGCTGCGCGCGCGCATCCGCGGGCAAGAGGGAGGGCGAGAGAATTGCCAACGCCATCGCGGCAAGCCTCGTGCGCATCCGTTGAATCCTCATCCAGTCCCGGTCCGGTTCCGCCTGTGCCTCGGGACCATGGCGGCGGCAAGGCCGCATGGTCTTCCCCCGGGTGCCCCTGCGTGCCACATCCGGGTCCCGATTCATCCGCGGGACAGGACGCATGACTGCCACCCTCGACCTCCTGAAGACGCGCCGTTCGGTCCCGCCGCTGCTGCTGAACGGCCCGGGGCCGGACCGCGCGCAGCTCGAGACCATCCTGACCGTGGCCTCCCGGGTGCCCGACCACGGCAAGCTGGCGCCCTGGCGGTTCATCGTGATCGCCGAGGCGGCGCGGGAGCGGGTCGGAGACGTCATCGCGGCCACGTTCGCGGCCGACAATCCCGAAGCGAGCCCGGAGCGCCTCGCCCAGGAGCGCGGCCGCCTGATGCACGCGCCGTTGACCGTCGCGGTCGTCTCCCGCACCGGCCCGCACGTGAAAATCCCCGAATGGGAGCAGCTGCTCTCGGTCGGCGCCGCCACCATGAACCTCGTAGTCGCGGCCAACGCCTCGGGCTTCGCCACGTCGTGGCTGACGGAATGGTACGCCTACGATCGCCGCGTGCTGGATGGGCTGGGCCTTGCGCCGTCCGAGAAGCTCGCCGGGTTCGTGCATATCGGCCAGGCCCGCGAGGTGCCGTCAGATCGCCCGCGGCCGAGTCTTTCCGAGATCGTGACCTATCTCTGAGTGCGGTCCGTCTCAGAAGGCGCATTCGTGCATTACGATCTCGAGATTCCGCGCGAGAACCGCGCGCTTCCCCACAACCCCCTCAAGGCGATCGTGGCGCCGCGGCCGATCGGCTGGATCAGCGCCATGAGCCGCGAGGGCAAGCTCAACCTCGCGCCCTACTCGTTCTTCAACGCGGTCGCCGACGACATGGTGGCGTTCTCGTCCTCGGGTCGGAAGGACGCCATGACCTTCGCCGAGGAGGGCGCGGAGTTCGTGTGCAGCCTGGCGACCTGGGACTTGCGCGACGGGATGAACGATTCCTCGGCGCCCCTGCCGCGGGGCGAAAGCGAGTTCGCGTTCGCCAACCTGGAGACCGCCCCATCGCAGAAGGTGCGCCCGCCCCGGGTGGCGGCCTCGCCCGCCGCCCTGGAGTGCCGCTGGCTCCAGACCGTCCCGCTGGTGCCGCTCGGCGGCGGCAAGGCGGAGAACTTCTTGGTGATCGGCCAGGTCGTGTCGATCTACGTCGATGAGCGGTTCGTCTCGGACGGCATGGTCGACACCGCCGCGATGCATCCCATCATGCGCGGCGGGTATTTCGATTATTTCCACGCCACCGCGGAAACCCGCTTCCAGATGCGCCGGCCCAAGGGTGCGGCGGAGTTCAGCGGATCCTGAAGCCGCCGTTGAACCTGACGATGCCGAGGGGTGGACGTTTTGCGCCGCCCCTTCCCGCACGCATGCGGCGCCGGCGGGATGCGACCCGGGATCCGGGCCGGGACAGCGGGCGGCGTGTTCGCCGCGGCACGTTCCGTGCCGTGTCGCGGATCCCCGTCCACTGACGTTCCCGGCGTCCAGGAGTGTGGCGTGGTTCTCCGTCAATGATGGAGAAGCGCGCATAACATAGCGCAACATCGATTGAGGAGTTGTTTACCATAAGCGGCGCAGGTTCACGGTGTCCTCAGACCCCGTGCGCGCCCGGATGTTCCTGTTCACCACGCCGTCCAGCCCATCGGAAAGCAGCCCGCCCGCCCAGGCACGGGCGGCCGCGGGCTCGGCCGCCTCCGGGCCGGTGGTCCAGGCGATCCGCGACGGCGCGATGGCGAGCGGCGTCGGGTTCGACTACCTGCTGGCGACGGCCCGGCGGGAATCCGCCCTCGATCCGGCGGCCAAGGCCGGGACCTCCTCCGCCACCGGCCTGTTCCAGTTCATCGAGCAGACCTGGCTCGGGGTGATGAAGAATGCCGGGCCGAAACTCGGCCTCCAGGCGCAGGCGGACGCCATAACCCGGCAATCCGACGGCACCTACGCGGTCCCGGATGCCGAGCAGCGCCAGGCGATCCTCGACCTGCGGCGCGATCCGAAGATCTCCGCGACGCTCGCCGGCGCCCTGACCCAGCAGAATTCCGACGCCCTCGCGTCAGCCCTCGGGCGCGACCCCACTGCGGGTGACCTCTACGCCGCGCATGTCCTCGGCGCGAAGGGCGCAGCTGCCTTGATCTCCACCGCCCGCGCCTTCCCGGCCCGGGCCGCGGCCCTCGACCTGCCGGAGGCGGCCGCAGCCAACCGATCCCTGTTCTACGACCGGACGGGCCGGCCGCGCAGCGCCGCCGAACTCTACGCCAACCTCGCAGCCGCCGCGCAGGGCGCCGTGCAGAGTGCCACCGCCGCCACCGACCTGACCGTGCTGCGCCAGGACGGCGCCCCGCCCACGCAGGCGGCCACGGCCTATGCCAGCACCGCCACCGCGTTCGGCGGCACCTCCGACCTGCGCAGCCTGTTCCAGACCGAGCAGCGCGGAGCGGCCTCCGACGCCGCAGCGCGCCTCTGGCAGGCCCGCAACGCCGCGCCGCCGACCCAGCACCCTCTGCCCACCTACTTCCCGCGCTCCGGCGCGGAGGCGCCGCTCGTCGCTTCCGTCGCCGAGCCCGCGACCACCGGCGCGCTCGCAGAACCGGCGCCGACGCCGGCAGGCCTCGCCCTGGCCAACCCGCCGCTGCCGCCCCGCCGCCCGGCCGATCTCGCCGCCGCGGGATCCACCACCGGCATCAGGAACAGCCTGTTCGCCCCCCGGAGCGGCCCATGATCATCCGCGAGTTCCTGGCCTGGACCCAGAACGCCTCGGCCGGCCGCAGGGCCGAGGCCACCACCGCGCTGGCGCGGGCCTTCCTGTACGGCGACCTCTCCGCCGACGAGGCCTGGGAGGCCAAGACCGCGCTGCTGTCGCTGCTGGACGACCCGTCGCCCCTAGTCCGCCGGGCGCTCGCCGAGACCTGTGCCGCCTCGGCCCGCACGCCGCGGCCGCTGGTGGTCGCCCTGTCCTGCGACGTGCCCGAGGTGGCGCGCCTGGTCCTGGCCCGCTCGCCGGTGCTCACCGACGCGGACCTGGTCGACGCCGCCGCGCTCGGCGACGAAACCACCCGCGCGGTGATCGCTGCCCGGCACCACCTGTCCCCGCCGGTGTCGGGGGCACTCGCCGAGATCGGCGAGCTGGAGACCCTGGTGGTGCTCGCTGGAAATCCCACCGCGAAGATCACCGCGGGCCGGATGCTGCGCATGATCGAGCGCCACGGCACCGAAGCCCGCCTGCGCGAGGCGCTGCTGCGCCGGTCCGATCTGCCGCCGGAGGTGCGCTACACGATCGGCCTCGCGGTGGCCCAGGCGCTGTCCCAGTTCGTGATCGCGCGCGGCTGGATCGGCACCGAGCGCTGCGACCGGATGAGCCGCGAGGCGGGCGAGCGCGTGGCCCTCGAGACCTGCGACGATTCGGGGGTCGCCGCGGTGGCGCGCCTGGTGGCGCATCTGCGCACCACCCGGCAGCTCACCGCGGGCCTGATCCTCCGGGCCGTCCTGTCGGGCCGGACCGATTTCGTCCACGCCGCCCTCGCCGACCTTTCGGGACAGGATTATGCCGGGATCACCCGCGCCATGCGGGATTCCTCGCGGGATCCGCGTGCCTTCGCGGAGTTGCACCGCAAGGCCGGGCTGCCGGAGGCTCTGCTGCCGGCCATGCAGGCGGCGCTCGCGGCCCGGCACGCGGCCGCGGGCAGCCTGCGCGGCGCCGGCCTGTCGCGCCGGATGATCGAATCCGCCATCGACGCCTGCACGGACCTGCCGGCGCCCGAGATGCACGCCGTGGTCGCCCTGCTGACCCGCTACGAGTCCGAGGCCGCCCGCGACGAGGCCCGGGAGGTCGCCCGCGCCGTCGCGGCCGAGGCAATGACGCGCGAGACCGCCCGCCGCGAGGCCGAGGCTGCGGACGCCGCCTGGCGCGCCGCCCTCGAAAGCCAGCGGCGTACCGCCTTCGCGCCAGCGAGCGCCGTCGAGATCGTCGCGGAAGGGATCGCCGCGCCGGTGGAGATGCCCGATCAGGCCACGGTCGAGCCCGCGATCGCGGCGCGTGCGGATGGCGCGCCGGCCATGGCCGAACCGCGCAACCCGGTCGGAGCGATCCTCGACGCGCTGCCCGAACAGATCCTGGCCTGGTACCGCACGGAGCCGAAGGACGAGGATCCGGTGGTCCAGGCCGCCATGCAAGAGGTCCTCGACGGGCTCGGCGCCGACCTACTGGACGAGTTCCAGGCGAGCCGCGCCGGCGCGGATACCGGGTCGGACGAGGAGATCAGGATCGCAGCCTGATCGAAGCGAACAGCTTGGCGCCGTTCATGCAAACGCCCCGTCATTCCGGGGCGGCAGGCGAGCCCGGAATGACGCGATGACACCTGACGCATCCGTGCCGCTTCCGACGCCCGGGAAGATCGGATCTCGCCTGACGCAGGCGGGCTGACGGATGCGTCCGTGAATGGACCTATTCGGCCGCCCGTTGCTCGATCGCGTCGACGAGGCCGAAGCGCTCGATGCTGTCCTCCAGTCGGAGGGCCGCGTTGATCAGCGCCATATGAGAGAAGCCCTGCGGCGTGTTCCCGCGCTGCTCGCCGGTGGCCGGGTCGATCTCCTCCGCGAACAGGCCGACATCGTTGCCGCGGGCGATCAGGCGCTCGAACGCCGCCTTGGCCTCGCGGGTCCGTCCATCCAGGGCCAGGCACCCGACCCGCCAGAACGCGCAGGCCGTGAAGGTGCCCTCGTCGCCCTTCAGCCCGTCATCCATGCGGTAGCGGTAGATCAGGTCGCCATCGCCCAACTCGCGTTCGATCGCCGCCAGCGTCGAGCGGGTACGCGAGTCGCTCGGATCCAGCGCGCCGAACAGGACGACCCGCAGCACCGCCGCGTCGAGGTGGTGGGAATCGTAGGCGCCGGTATAGGCCTGCTTCTCCGGGTTCCAGCCCTTGTCGTGGTATTCAGCCCGGATCTCGGCGGCGATCCGCTCCCATTCGGCGATCTTCTCCGCGGGGACGCCTTCGATGTTGCGGCCGATCCGGGCCGCGTCGGTGAGCGCGACCCAGATCATCGCCTTGGTGTGGACCTGCTGGCGCGGGCCGGTCCGCAATTCCCAGATGCCGTGATCGGCGTCGTGGCGGTGACGGATCGCCCGGGCGGTGAGGTTGTCGAGCACCTCGGGCAGGCGGTCGTTGACCTTCTCGGGCGGGTCGTAGTCGACGGCCTCCAGGAACACGCACAGCGCCCGCAGCAATTCGCCGTAGATGTCGTGCTGGTCCTGGGCCTCGGCCAGGTTGCCGATCACGACAGGTCCGACTCCGCCCCAGCCGGCCAGATGTTCCAGCACCTCCTCGGGCGGCATGCCGTCGCTGATGCCGTACATCAGCTTGGTTTCGCGCCCGTACGAGCCGTCGCGCTCGCGCAGGAAGCGCAGGAATTCGGAGGCTTCGCGGACGTAGCCCAGCATCACGAAGGCCGTCACCGTGAAGGCCGCGTCGCGCATCCAGGTGAAGCGGTAATCGTAGTTGCGGTCCCCCGGCACCGCCTCCGGCAACCCGGCGGTGGCCGCCGCCACGATGCCGCCCGAGGGCGAGTAGGTCAGCAGCTTCAGGCACAGGGCCGAGCGCATCACCGCGTCCCGGTAGGCGCCGTTGTAGCTGCTGCGGGCGCTCCAGCGGCGCCAATACTCGGTCGTGGATTCCATGCGGCGCTGGGCCCCGGCGAAATCCTCGATGCAGGCATCTTCCTGGTCCTCGCCATGGGTCAGGACCAGGTAGGCGGTCTCGCCCTCGGCGAGGTCGAACAGGACCTCGGACGTATCGCCCTGCAGCTGCGGCTCCGGGAAGGCGTTGACGCGCAGGCGCCAATCCCCGGCCTCGAACAGCACGGATCGGTCCTCGACGATCGGCGTGCAGGGCCGGCGTGCGTAGTCGAAGGTCGGCCGCACCACGAACCGGCCGGCGACCCGCCCGCTCTCGCAGGTGAGCAGCCGGATCAGGCGGCTCTCGCCCTCGCCGTCTGGCCCCTCTTCGGGCTCGGGGCTTGGCGGATTCACCGGCATCACGTCAATCAGCCGGGCGCGCCCGGTCGACGTGGTGAAGGTGGTCTCCAGGATGTTGGTGTCGGGCACGTAGCGGCGCACGGTCCCGGTGAGCCCGTCGAAGGCGAGGCTGCACGCGCCGCCCTTGTCGTCGTCCAAGAGCTTCAGGAACAGGGCCGGCGAGTCGTGGCGCGGCCAGCACAGCCAGTCGATCGAGCCGTCCCGCGCGATCAGCGCGCAGGAATGGGTGTCGCCGATGAGGGCGTAATCGCTGATGGGCTTGGACACAGGGCTTCCGAAAGGCGATCGCGCCGCTGGTACGGCATGGAACGAACCTATCGTGAGTTAGCCAAACGACCCCGGGCGGGGAGTCCCGCTCGACGATTCGCCGCACGGGTCAAAGGCCAGGAGCGACCGATCAGGCCTTGGGCCGCGGCAGCATCCGGTCGCTGATGATCCGCCGCTGGATCTCGCTGGTGCCCTCGAAGATCGTGGTCAGGCGCGCGTCGCGCCAGTAGCGCTCGACCCGCCGCTCGGTGGTGTAGCCGTTGCCGCCGTGCAGCTGCATCGCCTGGTTCGTCACGCGCACCGCCATCTCGGTCGCCAGAAGCTTCACCATGGCGGATTCGCTCTCGGCGGGCTCGCCCTGGTCGAGCAGGTGGGCGACCTGCTGCCAGAACGCCCGAGCCTGGGCGACCTCCGCGGCCATGTCGGCGAGCGCAAAGCGCAGGGCCTGGAAATCGCCGATCGGGTGGCCGAACTGGACCCGCTCCTGCAGGTAGGCCTGGGTGTCCTCCACCGCCGCGCGCGCCACGCCGACGGCGCGGGCCGCCGTGTGGACCCGGGCGATGTTGAGGCCGCGCTGGACCGAGGCGAAGCCGCCGGAATCCGCGTCGGCGCCCTGGTCGCCGTAGAGGCCGGTGAGCCGGTCGCTCTCGGGCACGCGCGCACCATCGAGGGCGAGCTCGAAGGTCTGGAAGCCGTGATAGCCGATCTTGTCGATCACCCGGCCGGTCACCCCGGGCGGGAAGCTGTCGCGCTCCTTCACCACCAGGAACGGCTCCAGACCGGCCGAGCGGGACTCGCCGGGCTCCGGGTCTCGGGTGCGGGCGAGGACCTCGATGAAGTCGGCGCCCTTGGCGAAGCCCGCCCAGCGCTTTGTGCCGGTGATCACCCAGGTTTCGCCGTCCCGCACCGCGCGGGTCTGCACGCCGGCCAGATCCGAGCCGGCATTGGGCTCCGACAGGGAGATCGAGCCGATCCAGTGGCCCCGGGCCGAGCGGCGCAGCAGATCCGCCCGGCGCTCGGGGTCGAGGGTCTGGGTGCCGAGGCCCTGGCCCCGGGCCAGGATGCTGCCCACCGACAGCCAGGCCCGGGCCAGCTCCTCCGAGACGAGGCAATATTCGAAGACCCCGAGACCGAGGCCGCCTTGCGCCTCGGGTATCGTGATGCCGAACCAGCCCTTCTCGGCCATGGCCTCGATGAGCCCGCGGGGCATCTCGGCCTTCTGCGGATCGAGCTCGTCGGCGAGCGGGAGGACGACGTCGTGCGCGAAGGCGCGCGCCTCGGCCTGGAGCGCGGCCCGGGCCGGATCGTGCCAGGGCGAGGCCAGCTCGGGTGGCTTCGGGGCGATCGGATCAGGCTTGTGCGCCATCGTGCTCATGCGTTCCCCCGGCTTTCACCCACCGCTGCATTCATGGCCACGCGGCACGGCAAAGCTGGAAACACGCGCTTACAAAATGGTTCCCGCAACCATCTTCGAATAATCGCCGCGTCGGCGCATAATAACCTGATGACGCTCGCCGATCCGCTCGCCGAATCCTTCGCGATGAACGCACCCGCCACACCCCACATCCTCGTGGTTGAGGACGATCGCGAGATCTCGGCCCTGGTCGCCCGCTACCTGCGCGGCAACGATTGCCGCGTGACGCTTGCGGGCGACGGCAACGAGATGGACCGGGCGCTGGCGGAGGCTCGGATCGACCTGATCGTGCTCGATCTGATGCTGCCGGGCGAGGACGGCATGAGCCTGTGCCGCCGCCTGCGCAGCGCCTCTCAGATCCCGATCCTGATGCTGACCGCGAAATCCGAGGAGGTCGACCGCATCCTCGGCCTGGAACTCGGGGCCGACGACTACCTGGCCAAGCCGTTCAATCCGCGCGAGCTGCTCGCCCGGATCCGGGCGATCCTGCGCCGGGTGGCCGCCGAGGCACCCGACCCGGACGAGCGCCGCCGCCTGCACTTCTCGGGCTGGACGCTGGACGTGTCGCTCCGGCAGGTGCTGTCGCCGGAAGGCGCCCGCATCGCCATGACGGGCGCGGAGTTCGAGCTGCTGCACGCGCTCTGCCTGCGGCCGGGCCGCGTGCTGTCGCGCGACCAGTTGCTCGACCTGACACAGGGCCGCACGGCAGGGCCGTTCGAGCGCAGCATCGACGTGCTGATCTCGCGCATCCGCCAGAAGATCGAGCGGGATACGCGCAATCCCGAATTCATCCGCACGATCCGCTCGGGCGGCTACCTGTTCACCCCCGAAGTGACCCGGTCATGAGCGCGTTCCGATCCTTGCGCGCCCGCCTGCGTCCGCAGAGCATCGCGGGGCAGATCGCCCTGCTGGTCGTGGCCGGGATCGCGGTGGCCCACATGGTCGCCACCGCGGCGTTCCTCCTCCTGCACGAGCCGCAGAATCCGGACACGCTGCCGGGCGTCGCGGCGGGCCGGCTCTCCACGCTGGTGCGGCTCCTCGACGAGGCGGACCCAGCCGCGCGGCCGGCCCTGCTGGCGAGCGGGCGCAGCCTCCCGCTGATGCGGGTCGAGGCTTGGGACGGGACGGTTCCGCCGGACGCGGCCCCCGTGCCCGACCTCCCGGTCATCCGTCGCCTGCGCGTCGGCGCCGGCCGGCACGTGACCCTGGTGGATCTGAGCACGCAGGATCCGGCACAGACGCAGTCGGACGGGCAGCTGCATATCGGGATGATCACGCCCAAGGGCGCGACCCTGCAGGCCACGCTGCCGAACGCGCCGCTGCGCCCGCCCCGGCAGGGGGCCCTGATTTTCACGGTCGTGTTCCTGGCCCTCACTCTCGCGTTGCTCTGCGTCTGGGCGACCCGGGCGCTGACGGCGCCGCTGGCGCGGCTGGCCGGAGCCGCCGAGGCGTTCGGCACCCACGACGACCACGTCGCGCTTCCGACGGCAGGCCCCCGCGAGGTGCTGGCCGTCTCCCGGGCGCTCGACCGGATGCGGGCCCGGGTGCGCCGCCTGATCGACGACCGCACCCAGATGCTGGCGGCGATCAGCCACGACCTGCGCACGCCGATCACCCGCCTGCGCCTGCGCGCCGAGTTCATCGAGGACGAGCACACCCGCACGGCCACCCTGCGCGACCTGGACCAGATGAACGGCCTGGTGGAGGCGGCCCTGTCCTTCGTGCGGGACGGGCAGACGCGGGATGCCAGCAGCCTGAGCCTCGTGGACCTCGCCTCGGTGGTTCAGACGGTCTGCGACGACTTCTCGGATTTCGGCGCGCCCGTGAGCGTCGCCCGCAGCCGGCACGTCCTGGTGCAGGGCCGCCCGGAGGAATTGCAGCGGGCGATCACCAACCTGGTGGACAACGCCGTCAAGTACGGCGGAGGGGCTGAGGTCCAGATGGAATCCTCCGAGCGCGGCATCCGCATCTGCGTACTCGATCAGGGCCCCGGCATCCCGGAGACCGAACGCGACGCGATGCTGCAGCCCTTCGTGCGCGGCGACCGCGCCCGCAATCTCAACGAGGCCAGCGGTTTCGGCCTCGGCCTGTCGATCGTGCTGGCGATCGTCGAGGCGCATAACGGCCGCCTGACCCTGGAGAACCGGCGCGAGGGCGGCCTGTGCGCCGCCATCGAGCTGCCGCTCGCGGCGCAGGCCTATGCGAGCCGGGCGGCACAGAGATCCCAAGGCCCGCTACCGGCCCGGGCTGCCTGACGGCCGTCCGAGCCCAACCGCCTTCGGTCTGCTTCGCGCATCGTGCCGGTGACCGGCACGATGCGCTCGCTCTCTGATCCCCATCGACGATGTCCGAACGCCGGTGGCCACCGTTCGGATTGATGCTCAGGCTGCCCGGACGTTGCGCAGGAACTGCGAGACCTCGGCCCGGAGCTGCTCCGACTGGGCGGCGAGTTCGTCCGAGGCCTGCGCCACGGAGGCGGCGGCCTCGCCGGCATCGCTGGCGACCCGGGCGACCTCGGCGATGTCGGCGGTCATCCCGCTCGTGCCGGTCGAGGCCTGGCCCATGCTGCGGACGATGTCCTGCGTGGTGACGCCCTGCTCCTCGACGGCCGCCGAGATGCTGGTGGAGACGTGGTTCATCGCCTCGATCTGGGACACGATGCCCTGGATCGCCTCGGAGACGCCGCCGGTCACCGCCTGGATCGACGCGACCTGCCGGCCGATCTCCTCGGTGGCCCGGCTGGTTTGGGTCGCCAATTCCTTGACCTCGGCCGCGACCACCGCGAAGCCGCGGCCGGCCTCGCCGGCGCGGGCGGCCTCGATCGTGGCGTTCAGAGCGAGCAGGTTGGTCTGGCCCGCGATGGTCGAGACCATCCCGACCACGTCGCCGATGCGGGTGGCGGCGGCGGCGAGATCCGCCATCGTGCCCTCGGCCCGCTTGGCCTCGCCGACCGCGGTGGCCGACATGCCGGCTGCCTGCTCGACCTGACGCCCGATCTCCTGCACGGTGGCGCCGAGTTCCTCGGCGGCCGCAGCCACGGCATCGACGTTGTCGGCGGTCTGGCGCGCGGCGCTGGCGACGCTGGTCGAGCGCTCCGACGTGCCGCTAACGGCGACCCGCATGGTTCCGGACGCGCCCTGCAGGGCCGCCACGCCCCGAGTCAGCCCATCGACGATGCCGCCGACCGACGTCTCGAAGCCGCTCGCCAGATCCTGCAGCATGGCGCGGCGGGCCTGCTCCTCGCGCAGCCGCGCCGCCTCGGTGGTCTGGAGCTGCCGCGCCGCGTCCTCCAGCGACACGTCGCGGATGATGACCACGGCGCGGGCGATATCGCCGATCTCGTCCCGGCGCCGGCTGCCCGGTACGTCGCTGAGCGCCTGGCGTTCGGCGAGCGCCTTAAGGGCGCGGGTGAGGGCGCCGAGCGGCGACACGATCGAGCGCGCCAGCAGCAGGCCGAGCACGGCCGTCCCGGCGAGGACGCAGAGCCCGATCAGCAGCAGGTTGCGGGAGAGCGCGCGCACGGCGTCGATCGCCTCCGCCTGCGACTGCTCCGCCACCACGGTCCAGGGGGCGCCGAGCACGCTGACCGGCGAGGCCGCCGCCATGTGCGGGCCGTCCGCGGCGGTGAAGTCGAAGCTTCCGCCCGCCTTGAGTTGGGCCGCCTCGATCCCGAGCGGCGTGAGTTCGTTGCCGGCCTTCACGGTCGCGTTAAGGGGCGGGTTGCTGCGCAGGCGCCCGTCCGCGCCGGCGGCCATGACCTGGCCGGTCTCGCCGAGGCCGGTCCGCTTGGCCAGGGCCTGATCGAACAGCGTCGGCGTCACCCGCAGGGCGATGAAGCCGATCCGCTCCGCGGCCTGGGCCGTGCCCATGGCGACGTTCGCCCGCTTGGTCATGGCGCGGCCGATGAAGGCGGCCGGGACACCGTCCACGGGATAGGCCGCGAAATCCTCGTAGAGTACGGCGCTCGGGTCGGCGGCCTTGAGACGCTGGACGAGGCGGGCGAGGGCCGTATCCTTCAGCCCGTCCTCGGTCACCGACTGGCCGAAATCCTTGCCCTTCGTGGTCGTGTAGACGACGCGGCCGGCATCATCGAGGAACAGCAAGTCGGCGTAGCCGGCCTGCGCGATGAGCTTGCGCGCCGTCTCCTGCACCTTCACGTGCCGGCGCCCATACATGCCGGTGCCGTCGAGGGCGACCCGAGCCTCGACGGTCGGCGGCGCCTGGAACGCCGCGATGACCGCGGCGGTGTCCGGCTTGGCCGGATCGAGGTTCTCGATCAGGTCTGGGAAGTTCGAGACGATCTGCGGATGCGCGGACGCGGCCAGGAAGTCGGCCTGCATCCGGTCCGCCACCAGCTCGATCCCGTCGCGGCGGGCCGCGGCGGCGAGCTGCAGGCGCTCATTCGCCGCGTCGATCAGGCCGGACCTGGCGGAATACCAGCTGAAGCCGCCCATCGCGGTGGCGCTGAGCAGGGCCAAGCCGATCGTCATCGCCGGCAGGCGAGAACTCAGCCGCGAAAGCACCACCATGGCTATCCTACATCGTTTTCTTAGAGAGAGCGCCGCAACCTTAGAGCAATGGCACTAAGATCCGGTAAACTTCGGCGGCAAAGCCGGGCATTATGGCGCAAAACTCAATCTATCGTAACATCGAGATATTCAATATTTTGAGGAACTAAGTATCTACGTAGAGACATTCGGATCCTCCCGGACACTTAAATCCACACCAGAACTGCCAGGCAATATTAGGGTCAACGAGGCGATTTAGCATCCGCCATGCCGGATTGTCCCGTGAGCCGACCGGTCTGGAACCTGCCCGCGTGCGGGGCACCACCGCGCCGACGCAAGCGCGGCCCGCGGCTTGCGGGCGAAGCGCAAGCGAATCGTTGGCCGGCCCTTCGAGTGCGCCTAGAGCATCGAACGGGCGCACGAGCCTCCACCTGGACTCGAGGGGACCGGATGACGAGCGACACCAGCCGAGGGGATGCGCGCCGGATCGCGCTGATCGGGGCGCCGATCGAGGTCGGGACCAGCGAGCCCGGCGCGCTCATGGGGCCTGCGGCCCTGCGCACCGCCGGACTGGTCCGGACCCTGTCCGATCTCGGCCACGCGGTCGTCGATCAGGGGGACGTCGTCCCCGACGGGCCGGCGGATGCGCGGGGCCTGCCCGCCGTCACGGCCTGGACCCGCGCCCTGTCGCGGTCGGTCGAGGCTGCTCTGGGGGCGGGCACCCTGCCGCTCGCCACCGGGGGCGATCACAGCCTGTCGCTCGGCTCGGTGGATGGGGCGATGCGCCACTGCGCCCGGGAGGGTCGGCCGCTCTTCGTGCTCTGGCTCGACGCCCACGCCGACTTCAACACCCCGGAAACCTCGCCGTCGGGCAACGTCCACGGCATGCCGCTGGCGGCCCTGTGCGGCGAGCCGGGCTTCCCGAGCCTGTTCGCCGATCCGGCGCCGGCGCCGCTGCCGCCGGCCAACGTCCACCTGTTCGGCCTGCGCTCGATCGATGCCGGCGAGCGCGCCCTCGTGACGGCCCGGCGGGTCGGCGTCACCGACATGCGCACCATCGACGAGTTCGGCGTCGTCGCGCCCCTGCGCCGCGTCCTCGACCGCGTCGCACGCGACGGTGCGCATCTTCATGTCAGTCTCGACGTCGATTTCCTCGACCCATCGATCGCACCCGGCGTCGGCACGACCGTGCCGGGGGGCGCGACCTTCCGGGAAGCGCACCTGATCATGGAGATGCTGCACGATTCCGACTTGGTGCGATCCCTCGACGTGGTCGAGCTGAACCCGTTCCTCGACGAAAGGGGCCGCAGCGCCCGGGTGCTGGTGGAACTGGTGGCGAGCCTGTTCGGCCGGCGCATCCTGGACCGGCCGACGCCCGCGATCGAGGCGGTCTCGAGCGATCAGGGCGGCCGCCGCTAATGCCGGACGGCGCGACGCAGGTTCAGGATCTTCCGGCGGCCGGGGCGCCCGCGCGCCAGCGCTCGGAGGGGCGCGTCCACCTGTGGGCCGGTCCGGCCGGGGGAACGGGCCCGACCCGCATCCTCGACCTCGCTGAATCCGGCCCGTCGCGGCTGCGCTTCCCACGCGGGGAGGGGGCGCTTGAGGCGGTGCTGGTCAACACCGCCGGCGGTGTCGCGTGCGGCGACGCCTTCACGATCGCGCTGGACCTCGCCCCGTCGGCCGACCTCGTGCTGACGACCACGGCAGCGGAAAAGATCTACCGCTCGGATGGCCCGGTCAGCCGGATCGAGAACCGGATAACCCTGGCGGCGCACGCCCGGCTGGCCTGGCTGCCGCAGGAGACGATCCTGTTCGATCGCGCCCGGGTCCGGCGGCGCTTCGAGGCCGACCTCGCGGAGGGCGCCGCTTTGCTGGCCGTCGAGATCGTGGCCTTCGGCCGCGCCGCCCGGGGCGAGCGGATCGCGGCGGGGTTGTTCGCGGATACCTGGCGCGTGCGCCGGGCCGGGCGGCTCGTCTATGCCGACAGCCTCGTCCTGGAAGGCCCGATCTCGGATCTTCTCACGCGACCGGCGATCGGCGGCGGTGCCCGGGCCTGCGCGACCCTGCTGGACGTCTCAGCAAACGCGGAGGGGCGTCTGGAGGAAGCCCGCGCCCTGCTCGAACAGGCCGTCGTCCCCGGAATCGAGGCGGCGGCGAGCGCCTGGAACGGACACCTCGTCATCCGCGCCCTGGCCGACGGGGTCGAGCCCTTGCGCGGCCTCGTGAGCCGGGTCCTGGCCAACTATCGCGATCGGCCGATGCCCCGGGTCTGGCAGAGCTGACCGGCTGCTTTCGGGCCGCGGGCCGGTCCAGCGCCGATCGACCTGCATATTCCTGCGCGGAAGCCGCATCGCGACCGTTGCCTGTCGCCGCCCACCTCTGCTAGAGACCCCCACCCGGAGCCGGCCGCCAGGCTCCGATGGCGACGCCGCGGCGTCGCGACGAGGGGCCTCGTGGCGGAGTGGTTACGCAGAGGACTGCAAATCCTTGCACCCCGGTTCGATTCCGGGCGAGGCCTCCATCGATCATCCGAGATACAGCGCGCACGCTTCCGCCGACCGGTCTCGATGCCGTCGATATGGCGGATGTCCCGCGTCGCAGGCGCCGGCATGGCGGCCGGCACCCACGATTCCCTAGACCCTCTCGGAGGCCCTGCCTTCCAGGACGATGCCGTCAGGCCGCGGCGACCTGGGCCAGAAACGTCTCGATCGCCCGCTGAAGGCTATGAGTCCCGGCATTCACCTGCAGGGCGCTTGTCCGGACATGCTTGGCCTGCACCTCGTTGGAGGCCGCAGCGGCGCGCACGCCCGCCACGCTGTCGGAGACCTTCCGGGAATCCGTCGCCGCGCTGGTGATGGCACGGGCAATCATCTGGCTCGACTGGCCCTGCTGGTCCGCTGCGACCGCAACCTCGGCGGCGATGGAGCTCATCTGCGCGATCGTCTGGCCCACCGTGCCGATCGAGCCGATCGCTCCGACCGTGTCGGCGGCGGCGGCTTGAATCGCCCCGATATGATGGGCGATGCGGTCGGTCGCCTGCGCGGTCTGCGCCGCCAGATCCTTGACCTCGGTGGCGACCACGGCGAACCCCCGTCCCGCCGCACCGGCCCGCGCGGCCTCAATGGTGGCGTTCAGCGCCAGCATGTTGGTCTGCTGAGCGACGGCGCGGATCAGCGCGATAACGGCGCCGGCGTCGTCCGCTGCTTGCGAGAGGGTCGTCACCGTCGCCACCAGCCCTTGCGTATCCGACAGGGCCGTCGAGGCGATCTCGCTCGTATGCCGGACCTGGCTCTCGATCTCCCGGGCCGCAACCGACAGCTCCTCGGCAGCGCTGGCGATGCTCACTACGACACCGGCGGTCTGATCGGATGCCTCCGCCACGACGGCGACCTGCGTGGTCGTCTCGCCCGCGAGACTCGATAGCGCGTCGGCCGAGGCCTGCATGGCGTCCGCGGAGGCGGCGAGATCCGCCACCGTCCGCTGCATCTCGTCGTCGAAGGCCTGGGTCGCCGCGGCCAGGCGCTCGGCCCGGACGAGGTCGCGCGCCGTCCGCGCCCGGGCGTCGTGGTCGAGCGTCCGCCGCTCGATCATCGCCGCCTGGAACGCCGCGATGGCATGCGCCATCTGGCCGATCGCGTCCTGGCGCTGCGTGAACGGGATCGCGTCGTCGAGCCGGTCCGCCGCAAGTGCCTGCATGGCGGCCTTCAGGCGCTTCAGGGGCTTCTGGATCTGGGAGAGGACGATCCAGATCGCGGCGGCCAATGCCAGGGCGAGCGCAACCGCCGGCGCCACGATCAGCGCGACGATCGCATGGCGCTGCTCGATGACGCCTGCTGCGCGCTGGTCGTTGAGCCGGGCCAACACCTCGCCCCCGAGTCGGCTGATCTCCGCGATGATGCGTTCGCGGTTCTTCACCGTCGCCTCGTCGGTGGCCTGGATCAGGGCGGCCTTGGGCGAGATGGTCAGGCCGAGCTCAGCGGTGTCGTTCTGGTAGGCGATGAACTCCTTCACGAATAGGTCGAACCGGCGGCGCCGGTCCGGCGGCAGCTGATCTTCCATCGCCACCAGGAACGGCCCCCGGACGTGTTCCACCGCCGCCAGGGCGTCCTGCAGCCCGGAGAGACGCGTCCGCGCTTCCTGCGTATCCTCGGCCGTGTAGAGGGCGGTGGCCTGCACGACCGCGTGCTCGATCGCCTGGCTCAAGGCGCCGGCCTGAAGCCCGGCATTCCAGATCCTGTCCGTGGCTGCGGCGCGCTCCTGCTCCCACAGGGATTGCCGCACGGCGAAGGCCGAGATGCCGACCGCCACGAAGCCCAGCAGGCCGACGACCGCCGCCAGCTTGAAGCCGAAGGAATTGCGCATCTGAAGCACGATACTGTTCTCTTCTGGACCGACGCACGATCGCGTCGCGGCAAGGTGCCTTGTCGAAGGCGGAAGCTTGGAAGTCGAAAGGGTCGAGGAGACCATTGGGCGATCGAGAGCGCGGGGCATGTGGCCGAGTACGGGGCGAAGCCAGTTCGGGGCGAATCCGGCGCTCGGGACGATGCGCCAAGCGTTGCATCGACGTGCGGCAGCCTCAGCGCCGCCGCATCGCCGGGCCGAACCTCAGCGCCTTCGGTATGGCGACGCGCGGCCGTGACGGCGCGAGCCCGCCGGATCAGAAATCGACGCTGCAAACATGGAATGGCGGGACGGTTCGACGACGTTTCTTCAGCTGTTCGGATAAAGATACGGGCCGAAGGATCAATCCGTCAATACACGCCAAAGTTGTCAATACTGATTTTATTTAATGATCATGCTCAAATATACGGTAGATAGAAGCCGAAAGTTAGAACTCGCGGGATGTTATTTATTGCATTCGGAAACAATCCCGCGCTTGTGCACCCGGCTATGAAACTATCGGCAACGCGACCCCCTGCGCTCGCATCCAGAACGCGCGCAGACGAAATCATGCCTTTGCGGCAGGCCTGTTCCGCTACCCTGGGCGATGCCGTTCGCGCGCTGGCCCGCTTGAGCTGAACGACGAGGTCGGAAACGCCGGTAGGTCCCGGACATCGCCGGGCGTTTCCATCGCGCGCTGCAGAAGCGCCAGTCTCTGCCGGTCGGCGTGGGAGCGGTCCGGATCCGTTACGAGCCGCGAGCCGGACGTTCGCAGATCGGCCTCCCGGACGGCCGCGCGCACTCTGGCTGTTCCACCAGGCGCGCGAAACGCCGTTTCGTGCGCCCGGTCGAACGCTACGCGGCGTGGACTTGCCCCAGGAAGGTCTCGATCGCCTGTTGCAGGGTCCGGGTCCCGGTGCTCACCCGGGAGGCGCTGCCGCGCACCTGCTCGGCCTGCACCTCGTTGGAGGCGGCCGCGGCGCGCACGCCTCCAACGCTCTCGGAGACTTTGTGCGAGTCCGCCGCCGCATCCGCGATGGCCCGGGCGATCTCCTGGCTGGCCGCGCCCTGCTGGTCTGCCGCCTGGGCAACCTCTGAGGCGATCACGCTCATCCGGGCGATCGTCTCGCCGATCGACGCGATGGCGCCGACCGTGTTGGCGGCTGCCCCCTGGATCGACCCGACCTGGCCGGTGATCCGGTCGGTCGCGAGCGCGGTCTGGCCGGCGAGCGCTTTCACCTCGGCGGCGACCACGGCAAAGCCGCGCCCGGCCGCGCCGGCGCGGGCCGCCTCGATGGTGGCGTTCAAGGCGAGCAGGTTGGTCTGCTCCGCCACCGTGCGGATAAGGGTGACGACGGCGTCGATCTCGGCAGCCGCCTGCGACAGGCTCGAGACCGTGATCTCCAGCTGCTTGGTGTCGGTCAGCGCGGAGGCCGCGATCTCGCTGGTGTGGCGGACCCGCCCCTCGATCTCCCGGGCGGAGGCTGCGAACTCTTCGGCCGCGCCGGCGATGCTGTCGACGATGTCGGCGGTCTGGCTCGAGGCACCCGCTACCACGGCGGCCCGGGACGCCATGTCGCCGGCCGTTCCGGTGAGCGTCGCGGCAGCATCCTGCATCGAATCGGCCGATCCGGCGAGATCCGCCACGGCGCGGTGGGTCTCCCCCTCGAAGGCGCGGGTCGCCTCCGCCAGTTGCTCGGCCCGGACCCGGTCGCGATCACGGCGGGCCTGCGCCTCGGTATCGAGCTTCCGCTTCTGGATCAGGGCCGTCTGGAAGCCCGCGATGGCGCTGGCCATCTCGCCGATCTCGTCCTGGCGGTGGGTGAACGGGATCGTACGGCCGAGGTCGTTGGCCGCCAGCGCGGTCATGCTGGATTTCAACCGGCCGAGCGGCTTCTGGACCTGGCTGATTATGATCCAGATCGCGGCGAGCAGCCCGAAGGCGAGGGCCACGGCGGGCACGACGATCAGCGCCAGGCGGGCGGTGCTGCGATCCGCGGCGTCAGCGGCGCGCCGCTCGTTGAGCCGGGTGAGCACCTCGCGGCCAAGCAGGCCGATCTCCGCGATCATGTGCTCCCGGTTTCTCACCGTCGCCTCGTCGGTGGCCTGGATGAGGGCGGCCTTGGGCGAGATGGTCAGGCCGAGCTCAGCGGTGTCGTTCTGGTAGGCGATGAACTCCTTCACGAACAGATCGAACCGGCGGCGCCGGTCCGACGGCAGCTGATCCTCCATCGCCACCAGGAACGGGCCCCGGACCTGTTCCACCGCCGCCAGGGCGTCGTGCAGCGCCGACAGCCGCGTGCGCGCTTCCTTGGTGTCCTCGGCGGTGTAGAGGGCGGTGGCCTGGACGACCGCGTGCTCGATCGCCTGCCCAAGGGCGCCCGCCTGAAGCCCGGCATTCCAGATCCTGTCCGTGGCGGCGGCGCGCTCCTGCTCCCACAGCGATTGCCGGATGGCGAAGGCCGAGATGCCGACCGCCACGAAGCCCAGCAGGCCGACGACCGCCGCCAGCTTGAAGCCGAGAGAAATGCGCATGAGGAGAGAACCGCTGTCCGCGAGAATCGTGGGGGAGAGCCTTACGATAGCAAATCTTGCGCCGACACTAAATATAGCCGGCAAACCCACGAATTTAAATGTACTCTTGCCCAGATATATTCTCACCGCTCAGTGCAGACGAGAGGCTACAATCATTGAACTCAGGGAAAAATCTTCGGTCTTGCCATCGATGCCCAGCGCCAGAACCTGTTCCCGGCGGGACGGCCTGGTCGTCGGATTGTGCGGAAGACACCTCAAACGGTGTGCGCCAGGATCACGCGCGCGGCAGCAGCGACGATCAGAAAACCGATCACAGCGACGCCGATGTAGTCGGGCATGCGGCTGTCACGCTTCGGGCCGAGGGCGTCGCCTGTTGGAAGGCCGTCGGGATCCCGAAACATCGTGAGAACTCTCAGTACGTGACAGGCAGGCCCGCACGCGACGGAAGCCGGAAGTCGGGGCGAACGCGGCATCACCGGACGGCACGGCACAGGCGCCTTGCGGTTCGGGACGGCGCGGGATCGGCATCGAGGCGCGCATGGCGACGGCCCCATCGTCTAGGCGGCCGCCATGACGATGGGATGACCCCGCGAATTCCCATGGGCCTCGGCATGCTGCCGCCGCCGCACCTTCTGCCGGCACCTCCCGCTGCGTCGCCCCCGAAATGTCCGTTGTAAAAATGCCACGCCGCGCCCGGTCGAGCGCCGGCAAACCACCTTTCTCCAGGGGCGCTCAGGGGGCGCCCAGACGATCGGTGCCGATCGCGTCATTCAGGGTCTTGCGTCCCGCGATCTTGGTGTGTAGAGACCCGCTCGTGATCCCCGATAGCTCAGTTGGTAGAGCAGGCGACTGTTAATCGCCTTGTCGCAGGTTCGAGTCCTGCTCGGGGAGCCATCACCCAGTTAACCTCCTGAAGACGTTGCGCGAATAGCTTTCGACGGCTTTACTGCGGCAGGCGATGCCGCGTCTTTGCTGTCAGGACCGCGCGAGACGACCACCCGGAAGCCGCATACTGTGACCGGCGCCGCTCCGGGCGGAGTCACCTGAGGCCCCGATCACGCCCTCAACGGGCGGCGCAGGCGGGCCCAGCCCGGAATCTTAACGCGACCCTTATGAGATCGGCCGGGCGGCCCGCTCGATCCCTCATGCGTTCGGGTCCACCGTCCGGGTGCGATCCCTGGAGGATCGCGGGAACCCCAGTCAGCCGATGTCGCCCACCATCCCCATCGTCGCCCCCGCGGGGGACACCGCCCGGTTCATCGTCGGCCAGGACCCGGAGGGGCGCTGGGTCGCCATCGAGATCCACGGGCGGGCCGGTGGCCTGTTCCGCAGCCGAGAGGCGGCGTACGACTATGCGGCGGGGGAGACCGATCACCGCCCCGATGCCGTGCAGGTCTCGGCGGAACGGATCGCGCTTCGGCTCTGAGCCGGTCGAAGCCCCGTTCTCAGGCGCCGCCGGTGCGCGACCGCCCGCTCTCAGAGACGGTCGGCTCGTCCTCCGGCGCGCGCAGGCGGTAGCCGACACCGGTCTCGGTCAGCAGGATGCGCGGGCGTTCGGGGTCGGCCTCCAGCTTTTGCCGGAGCTGGCGCATGTAGACGCGCAGGTATTGCGGATCGGAGGAGACCGAGACCGCCTGCATCAGCTGCGCGTGGGTGAGCACCTTGCCGGCATGCAACACCAGCACGCGCAGGAAATCGTACTCGCGCGGGGTGAGCTTCACCTCGGCATCGTCGACCTTCACGATCCGCCGCACGAGGTCGATCGAGAGCCGGTCGACCCGGAAGATCGGCCGCTCGCCCTGGACGGCGAGTTGGTGGCGCAGGGCGGCGCGCAGCCGAGCCAGCAACTCCGCCATGCCGAACGGCTTGGTCACGTAGTCGTCCGCGCCGAGGTCGAGGGCGTCGACCTTGCCGCCCTCGTCGGTGCGGCTCGACAGCACCACCACGGGCAGCTCGGGATGGCGGGCCCGGATCGCCCGCAGCAGGTCGTGGCCGCGCATGTCGGGGAGCCCGAGATCAAGGATGACGAGATCCACCCGCTCGCGCCCCAGCACGTCGAGGGCGGTCGCGGCGTTCGGCGCCTCCAGGATCGCATAGCCCTGCGTGGACAGCCCCGTGCGCAGCAACTTCCGGATCGGCGGCTCGTCGTCGATGACCAGGATGGTCGGGCTCATGCGGCGATGTCCTTCGGCGTGGTCCGGGCCGGGACCGGCAGCGTCACGGTGAAGACCGCCCCCAGGCGGTCGCGCCGGTTGGCGGCCGTGACGGTGCCGCCCATCGCCTCGACGAAGCCGCGCGCGATGGCCAGCCCGAGCCCGGTGCCGGCCCGGACCCGGTCGCTCTTGCGCACCCGGTAGAACTTGTCGAACACCCGCTCGACCTCTGTCTCGGGCAGGCCGTCGCCCTCGTCGATGATGTCCAGCCGCACCCGGTCGCCCTCTCGGCGGGCCCTGACCGTCACGGTCGAGCCGGCCGGTGCATATTTGGCGGCGTTGTCGAGCAGGTTGACCAGCACCTGCTCGAACAGGACCGGATCGAAGCGGAGCACCGGCAGATCGGGCGCGAGGTCGACCGTGACCCGGTGGTCGGCCAGCACCGGCTCGACCCGGCGCAGGGCGGTGTCGACGGTCTCGGCGACGTCCTGGGGGGCGAGGTTCGGGGCCACCGCGCCCGCCTCCAATCGGGTCATATCGAGCAGGTTGGCGATGAAACGGTTCAGCCGCTCGGATTCCGCGATGATCGTCGCCAGCAGCTCCGCCTTGGCCTCGGAGCCGAGGTCGGCGTCGAGGTCGCGCAGCGTGCTGGCGGCCCCGAGGACGGAGGCCAGCGGGGTCCGCAGATCATGGCTGATCGAGGTCAGGAGCGCCTGGCGCAGGCGGTCGGTCTCGGCGGCGCGCTCGGCCCGATCGAGATCCTCCACCAGCCGCACCCGCTCGATGGCGAGGGCGCCCATATCGGCCAGCGCATCGAGCAGCCGGCGCCCCTCCTGGGTCAGGATCGGGCCGTTGCCGTCCGCGTCGAGGCCGATCACCCCGATCGTGCCGCGCCCGGTACGCATCGGCAGGAACAGCCGCTTGGCGCCCGGCAGGGTGTCGGCACCGCGCCCGGCCGGGCGGTCGTTGTCGAAGGCCCATTGGGCTGCCGCGAGGTCGGCGGCATCGAGCCGGTCCTCGGGCGGGTAGCCGGCCCGGACGGTGACGGGCTTGCCGTCCGGCAGCAGCAGGACCACCCGCACCTTGAGCATGGCGGCCACCTGCGCGCAGGTGGCCCAGAGGACGTCGTCCAGGGTGCCGCACCCCGCGAGCTTGCGCGAGAAGCCGAACAACCGCTCCGTTGAGGTGGCCCGGCCCTGGCTGATCATGGCGATGCGGCGGGCCCGGGCGGCGAGGTTCGAGACCAGCACGGCCACCAGCGTGAACAGCAGGAACGCCGCGACGTTGGTCGGGTCGGCGATGGTGAAGGTGTAGACCGGCGGCAGGAAGAAGAAGTTGTAGGCCAGCGAGGCCGTGACCACCGCGGCGAGCGACGGCCCGAGCCCCCAGCGCACGGCGACTGCAACCACGGCGGTGAGCAGCATCAGGTCGGCATTCTCGATGCCGGTATAGGGCTGGAGCACGAGTGCCGCCCCGAGCGCCACCGCGGAAGCGAGGACAGCCATCCCGTAGGGGCCGGGCTCGAAGGTCGCGGCCGGGGCGGCGGTGGCGACCGGCCGGCGCGCCGGAGCCTCGGCCGGCACGGCTTCGCCCGGCACCACGTGGACGCTGATGTTGCCGCTGCGGCGCACGAGGTCGTGGACCACCGAGCCGTTGACCAGCTCGAAGATCCAGGAGCGCGCCGCCTTGCCGACCACGATGTGGTTGACGTTGGCCGAGCGGGCATAGGCCAGGATGTCGTCGGCGACGCGCCGGCCGCCCGGCAGCGTCACGGCATCGCCACCGAGCCGGTCGGCTAGCCGCAGGGTCTCGGCGATCCGGTCGCGCGCCGCCTCGCTGCCGGAGCCGCCGCGCGGTGCCTCGATGAACAGGGCTGTCCAGGGCGCGTGCAGCCGGTCGGCGACGCGCTTGGCGTAGCGCACCAGGCCGGCCGAGCGCGGATCGGCGCTGATGCAGACCAGCACCCGCTCGCCGGCGCTCCAGGGCCCCGCGATGGCGTTGGCCTGCATGTGGCTGACGAGTTCGTCGTCGACCCGGTCGGCGGTGCGGCGCAGGGCGAGCTCGCGCAGGGCCGTGAGGTTGCCCCGGGAGAAGTAGTGCTTCAGGGCGCGCTCGGCGTTGGTCGGCACGTAGACCTTGCCGTCCTTGAGCCGCTGGATCAGGTCGTCCGGGTTGAGGTCGACCACCTCGATGTCGTCCGCCCGGTCCAGAATGCCGTCCGGCACGGTCTCGCGCACGCGGATGCGGGTGATCTGCGCCACCACGTCGTTCAGGCTCTCGACGTGCTGGATGTTGAGCGTCGTGTAGACGTCGATGCCGGCGTCGAGCAGTTCCTCGACATCCTGATAGCGCTTCGGGTGGCGCGAGCCGGGGGCGTTGGTGTGGGCAAGCTCGTCCACCAGCGCGAGGGCCGGCCTGAGGGCCAGCAGGGCGTCGAGGTCCATCTCGTCGAGGGTGGTGCCGTGGTAGGGCACGGTGCGGCGCGGAACGATCGTAAACCCGTCGAGCAGCGCCTCGGTCTCGGCCCGGCCGTGGGTCTCGACGACGCCCACCACCACGTCGATGCCGGCTTCGCGCCGAGCGCGGCCGATGGTGAGCATCTCGTAGGTCTTGCCGACCCCGGGGGCAGCCCCCAGGAAAACCTTCAGCCGTCCGCGAGTCGGAGTCTCCCGGCGCGCCGTCTCCAGCAGCGCCTCGGGGGTGGGACGGGACGGGTCTCGGCCGGTCTCGGGCATGGTTCCTTCAGGCGTGACCGCGGTCAGCGCGACGCGTATGGGGTCCGCAACGGGCCGGATTGCCGCCGCTCCGGTCTCGCACCCGACAACCCCTTCCACGTTGCAGGTCGTAGGGCAGGTGGAGGTGGGGTAAAAAGTCGTGTCGCCTCGTCAGAACATGCCATTGGGATTGGCGGCGGTTTCCGGCAGGATTTGCAGCACGTCCCAGTGCTCGACGATCTTCCCACCAGCATCGAGCCGGAACATATCCATAGTGGCGTAGTCATCCCCGCCCGGCCACTGCTGGAGGCAGTGGAGAACCACGAACTCGCCCTCGGCGACGGCGCGCTTGATCGCGACGCGCTTGCCAGGCCATTCCCGCGCCATGCGTTCGAAATAGCTGATGAACCCGTCTTTGCCGGTGGCCACATGCGGATTGTGCTGAACGTACTCGGCCCCAGCGTAACGCTCGATCGCCTCCCGCGGCCGGCAATCGTTGAACATCAGCTCGTAGAAGGCGATCACGTCCGCCTTTCTCTGCACAAGGTCGCTCATGACACCCCGAGAGTGCTGACGATCGCGGCGGATACGCGCCAGGCACCCGTACGCGCATCCGGGCGGGAAAGCCTGGGGCGCCCGTCCATCGACCACGATACCAATGTGGGTCGCCTGTAAATACCGTTCAGCCCGAGGGTTGGAGTGAGGTCGCTTCGAGAAACCGGCTCACGAGATGTCGCCTCTCGAGCTGTCTCGGCCATCCGATCCGTCAGGCCGACGGCCGTCGAAGCAGATGCATCGTCCCGCCGGGATGGATCGGGGACGATGCCGAGCGTCCTGGATGGCCGTTCAGCGCCGACCCAACTCATCCAGCGCGAGGTTCAGCGCCAGCACGTTCACCCGTGGCTCGCCGAGCAGCCCGAGCGTGCGGCCCTCGATCTGCGCGGCGACGAGCTGGCGCAGGCGGTCCTCGGGCTGGTTGCGGGCCTTGGCGACCCGCGGCACCTGGAACAGGGCGGCGTCGGGCGAGATATCCGGGTCGAGGCCCGAACCGCTTGCCGTGGCGAGATCGACTGGGACAGGGTGGCCCGGATTCTCCGAAGTCAGCGCATCCCGGTCGCTCTTGACCCGCCCGGCCAGCGCCGCGCTGGTCGGGCCGAGGTTGGATCCGGAGGAGTTGGACGCGTTGTAGGGCGCCGGCACGGTCTTGGACGGGTCGGCCGGGTCCGGCGCGCTGGTGGCCGAGGGGCGGCCGTGGAAGTAGGCGGCGCCGGTAAAACTCTGGCCGATCAGGGCCGAGCCGATCACCTGACCGTCGCGTGCGATCAGGCTGCCGGCGGCACGGGCCGGGAAGATGAGGCCGGCGAGGCCGGTCACGGCGAGCGGGTAGGCGAGGCCGGTGATCGCCGTCAGGATGGTGAGGAGCACGAGGGCGGGGCGAAGCTGGCTGAGCATGGCGGATCTCCGATGGACCGGTTCAGGCGAGGTGCAGGGCGGTGACGGCGAGGTCGATGGCCTTGATGGCGGCGAACGGCACCAGGACGCCGCCGAGCCCGTAGATCAGCAGGTTCCGGCGCAGCAGCGCGGCGGCGCCGACGGCCCGGTAGGTCACACCCCGTAGCGCCAGGGGGATCAGCGCCACGATGATCAGCGCGTTGAAGATGATCGCCGACAGGATCGCGCTCTGCGGCGAGGCGAGGCCCATGACGTTGAGCGCCTGGAGCTGCGGGTAGAGCCCGAGGAACATCGCCGGGATGATCGCGAAGTACTTCGCCACGTCGTTGGCGATGGAGAAGGTGGTCAGGGCACCGCGGGTCATCAGCAACTGCTTGCCGATGCCGACGATCTCGATGAGCTTGGTCGGGTCGCTGTCGAGATCGACCATGTTGCCGGCCTCGCGGGCCGCCACCGTGCCGGTGTTCATGGCGACGCCGACATCGGCCTGGGCGAGGGCAGGGGCATCGTTGGTGCCGTCGCCGCACATGGCGACGAGCTTGCCCTGCGCCTGCTCCTGGCGGATCAGCGCCAGCTTGTCCTCCGGGGTGGCCTGGGCCAGGAAGTCGTCCACGCCCGCCTCCGCGGCGATGGCGGCGGCGGTCATCGGGTTGTCGCCGGTGATCATCACCGTGCGGATGCCCATCCGGCGCAGCTCGGCGAAGCGCTCGCGGATGCCGCCCTTCACGATGTCCTTCAGGTAGACAACACCCAGGAGCCGGCCGTCGCGGGCGACCGCGAGCGGCGTCCCGCCGGCCTTGGCGATCGTCTCGGCGATGGCGCGGATCTCGGCGACGGCTTCGGGTTCCGCCTCCGGCCGATAGGCCAGGGCGGCGTTCGAGCCACGGCTCGCCATCGGCTGCGCCGAGACCGCGGCGATCACCGCCTCGACCGCGCCCTTGCGGATGGAGATTCCGTCGAGATCGACACCGCTCATGCGGGACTGCGCGGTGAACGGCACGAAGCTGGCGTTGAGGCCGGCCATGTCGCGGGCACGGATGCCGTAGGCGTCCTTGGCCAGCACCACGATCGAGCGGCCCTCCGGGGTCTCGTCGGCCAGCGAGGCGAGCTGGGCCGCGTCCGCCAGGTCCTGCTCGGTGACGCCGGCCACGGGCCGGAACGCGGTCGCCTGGCGGTTGCCCAGGGTGATCGTGCCGGTCTTGTCCAGCAGCAGGGTGTCGACGTCGCCCGCCGCCTCGACGGCGCGGCCCGACAGGGCGAGCACGTTGAAGCGCACCAGCCGGTCCATGCCGGCGATGCCGATGGCCGAGAGCAGGGCGCCGATCGTGGTCGGGATCAGGGTGACGAACAGTGCCACGAGCACGATCAGCGGGATCGCACCGCCGGCATAGGACGCGAAGCTAGGGATCGAGGCCACCGCGAAGACGAACACGAGGGTGAGCCCGGCAAGCAGGATGTTCAGGGCGATCTCGTTCGGGGTCTTCTGCCGCGAAGCGCCCTCGACCAGGGCGATCATCCGATCGACGAAGGTCGAGCCCGCCGCCGCGGTGATCCGGACCCGGATCTCGTCGGAGAGCACCTGCGTGCCGCCGGTCACCGCCGAGCGGTCGCCGCCGGATTCGCGGATGACCGGGGCGGACTCGCCGGTGATCGCCGCCTCGTTGACCGAGGCGACGCCCTGGATGACTTCGCCGTCGGAGGGGATCAGGTCGCCGGCCTCGACCAGCACCACGTCGCCGACCCGGAGGCTGGTGCCCGGGACGGTCTCGTAGCGACCGCCCGGACCGGTGAGGCGCTTGGCCATCGTCTCGGTGCGGGTGCGCCGCAGGCTGTCGGCCTGGGCCTTGCCGCGCCCCTCGGCCAGGGCCTCGGCGAAGTTGGCGAAGACCAGGGTGAACCACAGCCACAGGATGATCTGGCCGGAGAACAGCAGGTCGCCGCCGCCAGTGGCGACATCGCGGACGAACAGCACGGAGGTGAGCGCGGCCACGACCTCGACCACGAACATGACCGGGTTGCGGATCATGGCGCGGGGATCGAGTTTCTTGACGGAGCCGATGAGCGCCGGCCCGACGAGGGCGGGGCTGAACAGGGATGCGGTCTGGCGGGACATGGGTCGGGTGTCCGAAGCGGGGCGGGCAGGCCCGTCGCGCGAGCCTCGGGATGCGTCAGGGGGCGGGGGTGCCAGCGGTCAGCGCGCAGGCAGCCATCAGGGCGAAGGCGGCGAGCAGGAGGGTGCCGAGCAGCGCCAGGACGAGGTCGGAGGTCCGCGGCGGCGGCGCACCGGCCCCGTGCCGGAGCGGGGATGTCCGGTGAAGCAGGCGGTGATGGCGCGGCATCCGCCGGGTCGGGAGCGTGCGCGGCATTTCAGCCTCCGCTGGCGAAGGTCTGGCCGGCCGAACCGGCGAGGTGCTCGACCACCGGTCCCAGCGCCAGGGAGGGGAAGAAGGTCAGTCCGCCGACGATCAGGATCACGCCGACCAGCAGCCCGATGAACAGCCCGCCATGGGTCGGGAACGTGCCCGCCGAGGCCGGGAGCGTCTTCTTGGCGGCGAGAGAGCCTGCGATGGCGAGCACCGGGATCTTCACGAAGAACCGGCCGACCAGCATCGCGAGGCCCAGGGTGCTGTTGTAGAACAGCGTGTTGGCCGTGAGCCCGCCGAAGGCCGAGCCGTTGTTGGCCGAAGCCGAGGTGTAGGCGTAGAGGATCTCGGTGAAACCGTGCGGCCCGGCATTGGCCGGCCCGGCGAGGCCCGCCGGCAGCACGGTCGCCAGGGCGGTGCCGCCGAGCATCATCAGCGGCAGACACAGGATGCCGAGCATGGCCATCTTCACCTCCCGTGCCTCGATCTTCTTGCCGAGATATTCGGGGGTGCGCCCGACCATCAGGCCGGCCACGAAGATCGCCACGATGACGAAGACCAGCATGCCGTAGAGGCCGGCCCCGACGCCGCCGATGACGACTTCGCCGAGCTGCATGTTGATCAGCGGGATCATGCCGCCGAGCGCCGTGAAGCTGTCGTGCATGGCGTTGACCGCGCCGCAGGACGCCGCCGTGGTCACCACCGCGAACAGCGCCGAGGCAGCGATGCCGAAGCGGATCTCCTTGCCCTCCAGGTTCCCGCCCGCGAAGCCGAGGCCGTTGAGCACCGGGCTGCCCTGAGCCTCCGCCCAGTAGGTAACGAGGACGCCCGCGAGGAACAGGATCCCCATCGCGGCGAGGATCGCCCAGCCCTGGCGCTCGTCCCCGACCATGCGGCCGAACACGTTGGTCAGGGCGGCCCCGATCGCGAAGATCGACACCATCTGGACGAAGTTCGACAGCGCGGTCGGATTCTCGAACGGATGCGCGGCGTTGGCGTTGAAGAAGCCGCCGCCGTTGGTGCCGAGCATCTTGATCGCGACCTGGCTCGCCACCGGGCCGATCGCGATGGTCTGCCTTGCCCCTTCCAGCGTGGTGGCGTCGACCGAGGCGCCGAGCGTCTGCGGGACGCCCTGCCAGACCAGGAACAGCGCGTACGGGATGCAGAGCGGCACGAGGACGTAGAGGGTCGCCCGGGTGACGTCGACCCAGAACGATCCGATGGTGCCGGTGGAGGCCCGGGCGAAGCCGCGGATCAGCGCCACCGCGACCGCGATGCCGGTGGCGGCGGACAGGAAGTTCTGGTGCGTGAGCCCGAGCATCTGGGCAAGATACGAGAGCGTGGTCTCGCCCCCGTAGGCCTGCCAGTTGGTGTTGGTGACGAAGCTCGTGGCCGTGTTGAAGGCGAGGTCCGGCGCCACGGCGGCCTGCTCGGCCGGATTGAGCGGCAGGAACGCCTGCAGCCGCAGGATCGCGTACAGCACCGCGAAGCCGAGCAGGTGGAACAGGATCACCCCGCCCGCATAGGCGAGCCAGTGCTGCTCCTGCCGGGCGTCGATGCCGGCGACGCGGTAGAGGGCGCGCTCCACCGGCGCAACGATCGGCGACAGGAGCGTACGCTCCCCGTTGAAGACGTGCGTCATGTAGAGGCCGAGGGGCTTCACGAGCGCCAAGACGACCGCGCAGTACAGCGCGATCTGCATCCAGCCGTTGAGGGTCATGGGAGGGGTCCGTCCGTGCCGCTCAGAACCGCTCGGGGCGGACGAGGGCGTAGGTGAGGTAACCGAGCAGACCGAGGGTCACGAGCGCGCCGAGGGTCAGGTCGAGGGTCATGGCAAAGGTCATTGGACGCCTCGTCAGAGGCGGTCGCAGAGGACGGCGTAGCCTTCGCTGAGGGCGAAGAAGGCCAGTCCCGCGGCGATGAAGATTAGGTCGAGCATGAGGGGTCCGTTTCGGTTCTGCGGGCGGTCGGCGGCCATGCCGCGACCGATCCCGGCCGACCCGGATTGTGGGCGGGAACCGCGTTAGGGTTCGAGATGGAGAGGCGGGCGATCTTATTAGGATCGCATGAGGATCGGCGGGGTGGGGCAGTGCCTTCATCGGGCCCGCGGGCCGCGGATGGCCCGCTCTCCCGTGCGGGCCGTCGGGTTCACCCATCACTGCCGGAGGGGGCCAAGGCTAACCGCGGGCGCGTCTCCCCCCACCCTTTGCGGGGGGTCTGCGCCGTCGCTCCCCACTTGTGGGATTTAATCCCGGTGGCCCCAAGGGCATCCTTCCCCGCAAAGGGGGAGAGGGCGTGCCCCCTTCGGAACCACTTCTCTCCTGGTGCAGAATCATCCGGCCCGCGTTCTGTGAAGCCGCGTGTTTGCAAGGAGAGGGGACGCGCGCTGGGCGGTCCGCCCGAGCCAAGCCGCTGCCCCCGAGCCGGCAAAAGCTGCCGCGTGGCGAATCCTGCCGGCCCACCGCCCGTCTCAATCGTTGAAATCACAGGCAAATATCTGGACCGCGGCGTGCATCGTCCCGAGAAAGGATTTCACGAGGACGTATTATGTCGGTCGGTTCGGTCACGAGCAGCAGCCTCCAGCGGGACCTCATCAGCGCCCTGCGTCAAACGCGCGGTGCGTCGGCCCAGCAGACCGACGCGAGCGCGTTCGCGGTGCCGAGCGACGGCGCGAGCCCGTCAGCCGGCACGGCGGCCACGACCGCTTCCGGCAGCACGGCGTCCAGCCCGGGGCTGTCGAACGACCTGATGGCGTCGCTGCTGAAGGTGCAGTCCGACTTCAGCCAGATCAGCGCGCAGGGCGGCTTCGCGGCACCCGCGTCCGCGCAGAGCATCACCGAGGCATCGAGCGACGGTTCGGATGGAGGCCAGAGCCAGGGCGATGCCGCGCCAGCCCATCGCCAACACGGGCATCATACCCGCGCCGCCGGCCCCGATGGCTCCGGCTCCGCGGCGTCCAGCAGCGCCGCGGTCGCGGCGAATTCCGGTGCGGCGACAGGCGAGACCGATGCGTCCGGCGGAATCCAGGATGGCCTGCAGGCTTTGCTGCAGCAGGTGACGAAGGCGATTGCCGCCTACACCGCAGCCGGGCCGGTCGGCCTCGCGGCCTCCGCCCTCTCGACCACGTCGAAGACCTGATCGGACGGGCCGCGCGCTCCGTGACGTCCCCGGTCTTGATCGCAGACCGGAGACGACGCAAGCATCGCCTCGAAGCGGAGCGGCAGTTCGCCAAGACGCCTCCCCGGGACGATCGATACCGCATCGCAGCAGCGGGGATGCGGCATCCGGGATGGTGAACTAGGTTTCAGGCATCGTCGGCCGGCCCGGAGATCGCCATGCCTCTCACCGTTCCCGTCATCCTCGGCAGCGTCCGCACCGACCGCATCGGCATCCGTGCGGCAAGGTTCCTGATCGCCCGGCTCGAAGCGCGCGGCCACAGCGCCCCGCTGGTCGATCCCGCCGAACTCAAGCTCCCGCTGCTCGACCGGATGTACAAGGAATATCCAGCCGGCACCGCCCCGGAGCCGTTGGAGCGTCTCGCCACCCTCTATCGCCAGGCGGACGCCTTCCTGATGGTCTCGGCCGAGTACAATCACGGCGTTCCGCCGGCTCTCTCAAACACTCTCGACCACTTCCTCGAAGAGTATTACTGGCGGCCGTCGGCGATCTGCTGCTACTCGGCCGGACAGTTCGGTGGAGTCCGGGCGGCGATGCCGCTCCGCGCCATGCTCGCCGAGCTGGGAATGCCCAGCATTCCATCGCTGCTGCCGATCCCGCGACTGCAGAAGGTGATCGGGGAGGACGGCACGCCGGCGGATGACTGGGTCGAGAAGGCGGCCGGACGGTTCCTCGACGAGTTGGAGTGGTATGCCGAGGCCCTGCACGCGCGGCGTCTGCGCGGGACTCCTTACTGAACGTCCATCGCGCAATACGCGGCCTTCGAAGGTCGTCGCGCGACCTACGCAAATCCGAAAATCCGGTCCGGACACAGGTGGCCTTTTCCTGTAGCGAACGGGTCATCTCCGCGGGCTCGCATCCGACAGGACGGGGCACGAACCGGCGGGGCACCAAAGCCATCGGCCCCCGTTCGCCATTGACTTTCTGCGGGGCGAATGCGCCGAGCGCCCAGAGATCTTAGGGACGAATCCTTCTCATAAGCCTATTTTTTCGTCGTTGACTGATAAGATATCGATCAATCGACAATATCAAATTCGACCGTGAAGCGATCGTGTCCCACACTGATCGATTCTCGAAAAGAGGAACTGTATTTCGCTGTTGCAAAAAGGTGGCTGCGCGGTTCGGGAAAGTGTGAGATCTTCTTTCTGTTCCCAGTCGCGGACTTGGCCCAATGAAACTCGACGAGAGGGCGCTCCTTCAGGAGCGCGTGCGAACGCTTGTCCTGCGTCATGCCCTAGAGGCGGCGCTCGAGCGTCTGGCAGCGGCGACCCGCGAGGCTGGAAAAGAGGCGACGGCTGAATTCCAGAGCCTGGAACATTCGCTGCTCTCGGCGGCCCGCAGCCTCGCGGATCGTGCCAGCGCCCAGAAGCTGGCCGTGCTGGTCGCGGTCGAGGATGCCAGCGCGACGGTGCGGAGTGCGTTCGACAACGCCCACAGCCGCCTCGACGCCCGTCAGACGGACGTGCTCTCCGCGGCTGCGCCCCTGAACGTGGTCGCTGCGTAAGCAGGACTGCGCGAGCGCCGAACCAGACGGTAAGTCGCTTCCAAGACGCCTGATCGTCGCTACGTCTACCAGGACACCAAGTCCCGCACGGCGACGCTGCGTGCGTGGTCGGAAGCAGGGGAGAGCGGGCGCAGTCGTGTGGCGCGCCCGCCCTGGAATGCTTGCGCCCGCGGCGCTGGCCTTACCGGCGAACGCTCACTGCTTGGCGCGGTTGATGATCGCCCAGAGCGCTTGAGCCACCGGCTCCGACACGGTGCGGCGGTACTTGCGGTGAACGAGCTGGCCGTTGTGGAATACGTCCTGCTCGACGTAGAGCCGCTCGCCATCCCACCGGACGATGTTGTCGGATTCGATGGTCTCCTCGACGCCGAGATCCCCACGCAGGATCGTGTTGCCAGTCTGGGTCAGCATACGCGCGTCCTCGTTCACGCTGTTGGTTCGGCGCAGGGGAGCATCGTCGCGGCGCGCGCGGCGAAGTCCCCCATCGGGCTACCATAGGAGGGCACTGCGATACGCGCCAGCGATGCCGCCGACGCAAACGGATGACCGTCACCGTAGGGACGAGCGTCGCGCACGGGACGCAGCCAGGGCACGCAGGTGATCGTGTGCGCGCGCGTGACGCCGCATGTGCGCTTCGGCACGCCGGATCGGGCGGTTGAGTGCAATGCTTTCGGCACGCGTCAGGGCTGCACTCAGGTCTCCGCCTGAGTCGTCAACGTCGCGGCGGAGGCGCACATGCTCGCTCGCCCGTTCCGATACGTCGCCCCGGTGCTTGCAGGGCTCAGCCTGATCGCGCTGCGGCTCGCCAGCCCGTTTCTGACGCCGGCTCCGCCGCCCGGCGCCGCCGAGGACCGGCGGGTCGTCTTCCGGCACTACCTCTGACGCATCGACCCGGCGGGCGGGAGCCGGCCGCGGGTTCAGCCGCGCCGGTCGAGTACCACGCGCGGCACCGTGCAGGCGGGCAGGGCCGAGGGACCGAGGACGATGTCGCCCTGCTGCGGGTTGTTGACCGTGAAGGGGGCGGTCTCCTGCGTCCCGAAGAAGCCCCGGCCGAGCTGCGTCGCGAAGAACTCGTCGCTGCCGAACCGGACGAAGCAGCGATCGAGCACGGCCTCGTAATCGAAGGTCGCCTGGGTGACCGGGCTGCCCCCGGCCTCCGGAAGCCCGCAATACGCCGAGATCGCAATCTGGCCGGGCCGCGACAGCCGCACCGGCAGGGACCGGCCCGGCAGCAGGGTCGCGGGCGGAGAGCCGTCCTGGCGGGCGACCAGCACGTAGGTCGAGCGGTTGTAGATCCGGCGCAGGCAATCGGCGGACGCATCGGAGACGGTCACCACCAGTCCGACCAGACCGAGCGCGACGCCGGTCAATCCGCATCCAATACGCTTCGTCACCGCACATCCTCCGCCGATCGGCCGATCCATCAGCAACGCGGCCGGGCGTGACTTGAACAACGCCCGGCATCGCCACGCAAGGCGAACGCGGCAACAGCGGCCGCGTTCGATGCGGCCGGCGCAAAATCGGCTTGGCGCGAAATCGGCTTGGCGCGAAATCGGCTTGGGTTCAGCGGCGCTCGTAGAGCAGGCGCGCCCGGATCGTGCCCGGGATGGCGCGGATCTCGGTGAGCAGCGTCTCGGCGTCGGCATTGGTGGCGTCGGTCTCCAGCACCACGTAGCCGACCTCGCCGTCGGTCTGATAGAACTGCGCGGCGATGTTCACGTGGCTGCGGGAGAACACATCGTTCAGGCGGCCGAGCATGCCGGGCAGGTTGCGCTGCACGTGGATGAACCGGGTGCCGGTCGGCCGGGCCGGAAGCTGGACCTGCGGGAAGTTCACCGCCCCCACCGTCGAGCCGATATCGGAGTAATCCACCAGCTTACGGGCGACCTCGGCGCCGATGCGCTCCTGGGCCTCCTCGGTCGATCCGCCGATATGGGGCGTGAGGATCACGTTCTCGATGCCCTGCAGCGGGCTGTCGAAGGTTTCCGTGTTGGAGCCGGGCTCCACCGGGAAAACGTCGATGGCCGCGCCTTTGAGATGGCCGTCGCGCAGGGCCGCCGCGAGGGCGTCGAGGTCGACCACGGTACCGCGGGCGTTGTTGATCAGGAAGGCGCCGGGTTTCATCGCCCGGATCTCGGCCGCGCCGATCATGTTGGCGGTCGCCTCCGTCTCGGGCACGTGGAGCGAGATCACGTCGCACTGGGCCAGCAGATCGTGCAGCGTCTTGGTCGGCTCGGTGTTGCCGTGGCGCAGCTTGTCGGTGTGGTCGTAGAACAGCACCCGCATGCCCATCGCCTCGGCGAGCGTCGAGAGCTGCGTGCCGATATTGCCGTAGCCGACGATGCCCAGCGTCTTGCCGCGAACCTCCAGCGAGCCCACCGCCGACTTGTCCCAGCGGCCGGCATGGGCGCCGACGGAGCGCGGCACGATCCGGCGCAGGAGCATCACGATCTCGCCGATCGTCAGCTCCGCCACCGAGCGGGTGTTGGAGAACGGCGCGTTGAACACCGGGATGCCGCGATGGCGCGCGGCCTCCAGATCGACCTGATTGGTGCCGACCGAGAAGCAGCCCACCGCCAGCAGCCGGTCCGCGACCTCGAAGGCCGCCGCGTCGAGCTGCGTGCGCGAGCGGATGCCCACCATGTGCACGCCCTGGAGGGCCTGGTGCAGCGCCTCGCGGTCCAGCGCCTTCGGCAGCCGGGTGAGGTTGGTGTAGCCGGCCGCCTGCATCAGCGCGACTGCGCTGTCGTTGATGCCTTCGAGCAGCAGGATCCGGATCTTGTCCTTGGGCAGGGAGAGCTTGTCGAGCGTCATAGGCATCGTTCGTCCGGCGGCGGTACGGTCGCGCGCCGCAGCGCCGGGGCCGATCCGCAGATCTGCATCGCGGGCAGCGTTACGGTTCTGCCCTGTGCGATGCAACATGGTGCCGGGCACGGCAGGTCTGCGCCGCGGATGTGCATCCGGAGCAGACCACCCGGACGGACGGCATCGCGTGCTGCATATTCAAGCACTGTCGATGGACGACAACAGTCGAGCGAACGGAACCACTGGCAGATCGACGTGCCGAAGGACCCGGCGCCGATGGATTTTGCTGCGTGGTTAGAGGTCTATCGCGCGACGTCTATCTGGAAGGCCCCAAGGGCGGCTGCCGGTACATGTACGACGCCCGGCCGACCAGCCGCGGATCGTGATGGCCCGGGGCCGCGACGCTACCGATTGAGCGCTGACCCCGTTTCGGGGACTGCCTGCCTCGTTCGGTTCGACGCCCATACCGACGCGGTCGAGGAGACCCAGGCGGTCTTGGCGCAGGCGGCCTGACTGGAGCGGCCGCGAGCAGGAAATCCCGCTCGGTTGAAGTCGTTAAGCCGATGCTGTATGGAGCGCGCGTCCTCCCGGATTCCGCTCGCGCGCGCTCATTTTCTGTGCGCCCGCCGCGTCGCCGGCTGGATCGCCCTCGTCATCCGTATCGACGCGTCGGCAAGCCGGATCCCGCGGGACCGGCCGCCTCTCCCTCAAGGTTTCGGGAGCGGCCGCGGCGAACCGGGGGTGCGTGCAACGCGAGCCGCCGACGCAAAGGGCCTCCGATGGGGGCCGTTCAGGAGAGAGAATGACCGCAGGTACCGCTCTGGGGCGTGGCCCGAGCCGCGATGATTTCGCCGCCCTCCTCGAGGAGAGCTTCCTCGAGCACGAGATCACCGAAGGGTCCGTCGTCAAGGGTCGCGTCGTCGCGATCGAGAAGGACGTGGCCGTCATCGACATCGGCGCCAAGACGGAAGGCCGTGTCGCACTCAAGGAATTCACCGGCCCCGGCCGGGAAGGCGAGCTGAAGGTCGGCGACGAGGTCGAGGTCTACGTCGACCGGATCGAGAACGCGCTCGGCGAAGCCGTGATCTCGCGCGACAAGGCGCGCCGCGAGGAGAGCTGGGTCAAGCTCGAGAAGTCGTTCGAGAACAACGACCGCGTCACCGGCACGATCTTCAACCAGGTCAAGGGCGGCTACACCGTCGACCTCGACGGCGCCGTGGCGTTCCTGCCGCGCTCGCAGGTCGACATCCGTCCGGTTCGCGACGTCACCCCGCTGCTCGGCACCCCGCAGCCGTTCCAGATCCTCAAGATGGATCGCCGCCGCGGCAACATCGTCGTGTCGCGCCGCACCGTGCTCGAAGAGAGCCGAGCCGAGCAGCGCTCGGAGCTGGTGGCCAACCTCGAGGAAGGTCAGGTCATCGACGGCGTCGTCAAGAACATCACCGAGTACGGCGCCTTCGTCGATCTCGGCGGCATCGACGGCCTGCTCCACGTCACCGACATGGCGTGGCGCCGCGTGAACCATCCGTCCGAGGTCGTGACCATCGGCCAGACGGTCAAGGTCAAGATCATCAAGATCAACCACGAGACGCACCGGATCTCGCTCGGTATCAAGCAGCTGCTCGCCGATCCGTGGGAGGGCATCGCCGCCCGCTACCCGGAGGGCGCCAAGCTCAAGGGCCGCGTGACCAACATCACCGATTACGGCGCCTTCGTGGAGCTGGAGCCGGGGATCGAGGGTCTGATCCACGTCTCCGAGATGAGCTGGACCAAGAAGAACGTCCATCCGGGCAAGATCGTCTCAACCTCTCAGGAGGTCGAGGTCCAGATCCTGGAAGTCGATCCGGTCAAGCGCCGCATCTCGCTGGGCCTCAAGCAGACCCTGCAGAACCCCTGGGAGGCCTTCTCCGAGAAGCACCCGGTCGGCTCCGAGGTCGAGGGCGAGGTCAAGAACAAGACCGAGTTCGGCCTGTTCATCGGCCTCGAAGGCGATGTCGACGGCATGGTCCACCTGTCGGATCTCGACTGGAACCGTCCCGGCGAGCAGGTCATCGAGGAGTTCAAGAAGGGCGACATGGTCCGCGCCCAGGTTCTCGACGTCGACGTCGAGAAGGAGCGGATCTCGCTGGGCGTGAAGCAGCTCGGCGGTGACCCCTTCGCCGAGGCCGGCGAGATCAAGAAGGGTCAGATCGTCACCTGCGAAGTCGTCGAGGTGAAGGATTCGGGCGTCGAGGTGAAGATCGTCGACACCGACATGACCACCTTCGTCCGCCGCGCCGAACTCGCCCGCGACCGCGGCGACCAGCGGCCCGAGCGTTTCGCCGCCGGCGAGAAGTTCGATGCCCGCGTCGTGCAGTTCGACCGCAAGGCCCACCGCGTCCAGGTCTCGATCAAGGCTCTGGAAGTGGCAGAGGAGAAGGAGGCGATGGCCCAGTTCGGCTCCGCCGATTCCGGTGCCTCGCTGGGCGACATCCTCGGCGCGGCCTTCAAGAAGGCCCGCACCGACGACGAGTGAGACCCGATGGTTTCGCCGCCCGGTTCAACCGGGCGGCTTCGGATCAATAAAAAAGCCTGCGCGGGACACCAGTCCCACGCAGGCTTTTTCATGCCGTCGCCGGCGGCGAAGTCATCATCCAGCTGATCCGCATGGCTCCCAGGCCGCTGGGTCGCGCGACGTGATTGCATCATGATGGAATGCAATCATTACCGTCCGGCGTCGGAGGTTGGGTCGATGCCGGCCATCACGATCCATAACGTTCTCGACGCGGAGCATCGCGCCCTGCGTGCGCGGGCCGCATTGCGCGGTCGCAGCACCGAGGCTGAAATCCGCAGCACCCCCGAACAGGCCGCTAAGCCCGAGGGCCGCCTGAAGCTCGGATCGCTGCTGGCGTCCATCGCGCGCGACGCCGGCGGGATGACCGAAGCCGAAGCGGAGCACATCGAGGCTTTGTGCCAACGGACACCGGTCGAGCCGATGCGCTTCGAATGATCGTCCTCGATACCAATGTGATCGCGGAACCCTGGAAGTCCCAGCCGGACCACACGGTGATCGCCTGGACCGATGCGCAGATGGTCGAGACTCTCTACCCGTCCACGATCACCGTCGCTGAAGTGCGCTTCGGCCTGGCGACGATGCCGGACGGCAATCAGCGCCGGATTTATCAGGAGCGTCTGGAAGGCGAGGTCCTGCCCGTCTTCTCGGGGCGGATCCTGTCCTTCGATCTGGCCGCCTCCCAGGCGTACGCGGCCCTGATGGCGCGGGCGAGGGCGGCCGGCAGAGGCATCGGCCGGGCGGACGGCTACATCGCCGCCACGGCCGCCGCGCACGAAATGACGGTCGCCGCCCGCCACGTCGGTCCGTTCGAAGCGGCCGGCCCGACCGTCATCAATCCTTGGAAGGGGACGCCGTGAGGCGAAGTCGCCGACAGTTCGCGAGAGGCTTCATGCCCGCACATTTTGCTCAATCGCCCGACGGCTCGGCGTGTCGCGCCGGGCGCTCCACGATTTGATGGCCGAGCGGCAGCCAGCGAAGGCCGCCATGGCGCTGCGCCTCGGCAAGCTGTTCGGGAACGAGACCGCGTTCTGGCAGAACCGGCAGCGGGTCAACGATCTGCGGCGCCTGGAAGCTCAGGTGGCCGAGGAACTCGCCGGGATCCCGACGCTGCTGGCCACCTGACGACGGCCCGGCTTGAGGGTCTGCGGGGTGCCACCGCATTTTCTTCGCGTGGCCCATATCCAGGTCCGCGGAAAATGCTCTAGAACACCGGCCTCGGGCGGCTCCAGCCGCGCGAGGCGAAGGAAACCAAGGACTTGCCCGGTGCGGGACCTCGCCCCCGCACGCCATCTCGGGGCAGGCTAGGGGAAGTGACCGTATGGCAGCCGACGCCGAACTGCTGATCGACCGCCGGCGCCTGCGCCGCAGATTGTCCCTGTGGCGGGTACTCGGGATCGGCGGCCTGATCGTAGCGGTGGGTGCGCTGGGCTACCGGGCCCGGGCCGGGGCCGACGGCGCCTTCGCGGTGCGGCCGCAGATCGCCCGCATCTCGGTTTCGGGCTTCATCGCCGGCAGCGAGTCGACGGCCAAGCTGATGAAGCGGGTCGGCGAGTCCGACGCCGTGAAGGGCGTGATCGTCTCGATCAACTCACCGGGTGGCACCACCACGGGTTCGGAGGAGATCTTCCGCAACCTGCGTGCGCTCGCCGCCAAGAAGCCGATGGTCGCCTTCGTGGACGGCACGGCAGCCTCGGGCGCCTACATCACCGCCATCGCGGCCGATCATATCGTCGCGCGCGAGACCAGCCTGGTGGGCTCCATCGGCGTGCTGTTCCAGTATCCGGACCTCTCGGGCCTGCTCGACAAGGTTGGGGTCAAGGTCGAGTCGGTGAAGTCTTCGCCGCTCAAGGCAGAGCCGTCGGGCTTCACACCGACCACCCCGGAGGCGCGCGCCGCCCTGGCCGCGGTGGTCGGCGACACCTACGCCTGGTTCAAGAACTTGGTGGCCGAGCGCCGGGGCATGGATGCCGGCCAGCTCGCCGTGGTCTCGGACGGGCGGGTCTTCAGCGGCCGCCAAAGCGTGCCCCTGAAGCTGGTGGACGAACTGGGCGGCGAGCGGCAGGCCGTCGTCTGGCTCGAGAACGACAAGGGCGTCCCGAAGGATCTGCCGATCAAGGATTGGAAGCCCAGCAAGGAGAGTGACTTCTCCCTCTGGTCGGCCGCCGGCATCGGCGCGGACCTGCTCGGCCTCGACGGTCTCGCCGGACGGCTCCGCGTCGCCGGCGCCCAGGCCGAGACCGCCGGCGGCGGCCTCTTGGTCCTGTGGCGCCCGGAGCCCTGAGCGCCGCCGGACAAGGCCGTCCAGTCGCCCGCCCCGATCCCCCGAGAAGACCAGACGCCATGATCAAGTCGGAGCTCGTCCTCAAGATCGCCGAGCAGAACCCGCATCTCTACCAGCGCGACGTCGAGATCCTGGTCAACGCGATCCTCGACACCATCTCGGATGCGCTGGCCCGGGGCGACCGGGTGGAGCTGCGCGGCTTCGGCGCCTTCTCGGTCAAGCGTCGAGAAGCGCGGCGGGGACGCAACCCGCGCACAGGCGCAGCCGTTGCCGTGTCCGAGAAGGCGATTCCCGTGTTCAAGACCGGGAAGGAGATGCGTCAGCGTCTCAATGCCGCCGGCATCGGCGAGAGTGCGTCGGCCGCCGAGTAGGAAGAGGTCTGTGAGCACGATGATCCGTTTCCTGAAGAGCCTCGTGCTGCTGCCGATCGCGGCCTTGGTGATCCTGCTGGCGGTCGCCAACCGGGCGCCGGTGCCGCTCTCGTTCGATCCGTTCAACGCGGAGGCGCCCGTTTTCAGCGTGAACCTGCCGCTCTACGCGATCCTGTTCGGCGCCGTGGCGTTGGGCATCGTGGTCGGCGGGGTCTTCACGTGGCTCGGCCAGGGCAAGACCCGCGCGAACGTGCGCCACCACCGCCGCGAGGCGACCCGGTACGAGCGTGAGGCGAACCGGCTGCGCGCCTACGCCCCGGATAGCGAGACGCAAAACGGCGCCTACACGGTCCCCAATACGGGCCGTACCGCCCTGCCGGCGCCACGCTGAGCGGAAGCGTTCAGGAGGCGGACCGCGCCGCGGCCAGGAAGGCCGCGATCTTGTCCGGATCCTTCTGCCCGGGCGCCGATTCGACGCCCGACGACACGTCAACGGCACCGAGGCCGGTTCGGGCCAGTGCATCCCGGACATTGCCGGCGTCCAGTCCCCCGGACAGCATGGTCCCGTCGGGCAGATCGGCACCCTCCAGGATCGTCCAGTCGAATCGGTGTCCGTTGCCCCCGGGGAGCGCGGCGTCCGGCGCCGGCTTGGCATCGAGCAGGATCCGGTCGGCCACGCCGGCATAGGCCGCGATCGGCGCCAGGTCGGCCCGAGTCGCGACGCCGATCGCCTTCATCACCGGCCGGCCGGCGAGCGCCCGGATCGCCGCCACCCGCTCCGGACTCTCGCGACCGTGCAGCTGGATCAGATCCGGATCGACGGCCTCGACCGCAGCCCGCACGAGGGCGTCGTCCGGATCGACGAGAAGGATCACGCGGTGGGCCCGGCCGCGGGCTTGCGCCGATAAACGCGAAGCCTGCGCGAAGTCTACGTGGCGGGGACTGCGAAGAAAGTGGACGAGTCCGATCCAATCCGCGCCAGCCTTCAGCGCAACGTCGAGGGTAGCTGGCGTGCTGAGCCCGCAGATCTTGACGCGGGCCGGTGAAATCGGAGCGGACATGGGCGTTGTATAGCCGATCTAGTACAGGGTCGGCAGGGAGACGTTCGGGATCGGGAACCCACTGAACACCACCCGCCCGTTGACGAGCTTCAACGGCGGCAGGGCCTTGAGCGGCGCGGACTCGCCCTGCGCCTCGCCCGGCTCAGGCCGCCGGCCCAGGCCCAGGAGGCCGCCCACGAGCTGGCCGACCAGCGCGCCCTTCTCCGAACCGAAGCGCTGGCCCACCACACTGCCCACCAGGGCATCGACGCCGGCCGCCCGCAGATCGAGCTGTCCGACGGGGCGGTGCGCGTCGTCGAGGGCGAGCGTGCCCTTCGCCTGGACGCGCTGGGCGCCCTTGGCCAACGAGAGCGCCGTCAGGTCGAGGGTGCCGCCGGCCTGGCGCCAGCGCTCGAGTTCCCGCGGCACCGGCCCGGTGCGCAGCACCGTCGCTTGGGTCAGCGTCGCATCGAGCGACAGGTCGGCGGGGGCCGGGTTGCCGGTGAGCGCGTCGAGCTGCGGTACGGCGGCCTGGGCGAGCCGCAGGCTCACGTCGACCGCGCCTTCGGAGTCGAAGCGGCCGGGGGTCGGCCGCGCATGCAGTTCGAAGTGCTGACCTGACACCGCGATCGGGCCCGGATCGGCACCGGTGACCGTGACGTTCGGGCTATCCACCACCAGCGAGGCACGGGTGAAGCCGTCCGATGCTCCGTGGACGCTCCCCTGAAGCTTGCTCCAGGCGGCATCGCCGGTCAGCGCACCCTGCTCGACATGGAACGGCCCGGCGCTCTCGAACAGGACCAGGCGCGGCTGGTAGACCTGCGCGACCGCGGTCGAGGGACCGAGGCGGAACCGGCCGTCCGACCGCTCCAGCGTGACCGCGTTGCAGCGCAGCTCGATCCGGAACGGGTAACCGGTGAGGGATCGGTCGGCGCAGGTCCAGGTGCGCCCTGCCGCCGCCTCGCGGGTCATCCAGCCGTCGATCTCCGTCGCCGCGCGTCCCCGCAGCCAGAACCAGCCAACCGACCACGCGACGACGATCAGGGCGAGCAGGACGTAGGGCAGGAACAATCCGAGCCGGAACCGTCGTGCGGTTCGTGTCAGGGAAGCCTGCGCCGCACCGTCCGGCCGCGTCCGATCCTGCGTCATGCGTCCTGTTTCCCGTCTCCGCCCCGCTCAGAGGGCTTGCAGGCTCCGCCTTGAAGCCATGCACGGGGCAAAACTGGGGCAGCGCCGGCATCGATCGACCAGTCGACCACCGATCCGCCGCGGGGAACGCCGCTTCCGGGGCAGATCCCGCTTCAGACTTGGGCCGGCTCGATCGTGTCGAACCGCAGGTCGCTGACGATCGCCGCCCGCTCGGCTTCACCCTCGGCGAGGCGATGCACGTGCAGCTCGGTGGCGCCGCTTCTCCGAACCCGGTCGAGCCAGGTCCTCCGGAGGTGGTCGCGCGGGCTCTCGTTGGAGGTCGCCACCGAGACCATCTCGGCGATGCCAGTATCGTCGCGACGCACCGCGATCACGACCGCCTCCGCCATCTCGTCGAGGTCGAAGGCACCGGCCGAATGGATCCCGACCACGTAGCGACGGCCGGAATGCCCGCGCCATGCCGAGAGCGGAAGGGCCGGCGTGCCGCGCAGGCCTGCGGTCGTCTTGAGGCGCTCTTCACGCACATCCTGTCTCCGCGTGCGATCGTCCTTCAGGTCGCGTAGCGCGGCCGACCAGGACAGGGCTCTTCTGTTCGCCATTTGTTCCAACCTACCGCGCGATATCCACAGGCGTCAAGCACAACATTCCTGAGTAGGAATGTGGTATCGGGCGACGTTATCCACAAGCGACGCAGATCGACCGAAGCACCGGCTCAAAGCCGATTGAGCCGGTCCGTCGAGGCCGGGCTCGTCAGCGTCTTTGGGCCGCCGCCGCGGTGTGCCCGGCAGCCGCGGAGGCGGGCTGCTCCGCCCCCATGGTCGATCCCGCGGCGTCTGGCTCCAGGAGGGCGTTCGAGGCGGCCTCCAGCCGCTCTTGGGCGAGGGCCTGGAACTCCGGGCGACCCATGCCCGGCGGGATGGGTTCGAGGAAGTGGATCACGGCGGTTCCGGGCCGGCGGATGAGGCTGTTGCGAGACCAGAACCGGCCCGTGTTCAACGCCACGGGCACGCACGGCACCTTCAGGGCCATGTAGAGGTGCGACAGGCCCTGCTTGTAGGCGGGGGGCGCTCCGACGGCACGGCGGGTGCCTTCGGGGAAGATGATGAGCTGGCGGCCCTCCTGGATCGCCGTGGCGGCAGCCGCATTCATGAGGCTCATCGCCCGGGCGCCCTTGGAGCGGTCGATCGCCACCATGCCACTGCGCGACAGGTACCAGCCGATCAGCGGGATCAGCAGCAGCTCACGCTTCAGGATGTAGGCGAATTCCGGGAACACGGTGCAGAGCGCCAGGGTCTCCAGGGCCGACTGGTGCTTGGCCGCGATCAAAAGCGGCCCCTCCGGGATGTTCTCCAGCCCGCGAAACTCGACCTTCATGCCGGCGACCACGCGCAGCAGCCACAGCGTCAGCCGGCTCCAAAGGCGGGCCAGCCGTAACACAGCGCGGCGGGAGACCAGCGTGGGCAGGCCGCCGAACGCCAGAAGCGTCGTCATGGCGTAGAAGCAGACGTTGAAGGCGAGGGAGCGCAGGGCGAGCATCGGAATCCGCTTCGTGGCGGTCCTCCTCTAGCGCGCAGAGGCGTCAGCGGCCAAGCGCGCCCGGTTAGGCAACCTGCCCCGAACGATCATCCGCCTGCGGCCTGTGCGGGGCGCCGGGAGAACCCTGCGCCGCGTCCTGCAACCAGCCAGTAGACGAGGCCCGCGCTCGCGCCGACGACGAACAGGATCAGCGTCAGGCGCGCTTCTGCGGCGAGAAGCCCCGGATCCGAGCTGGCCGCCGGACGCACGCCGCCGCGGGCGAGCCAGGGGAGGGCGGCGGTCAGCAGTCCGGTTCCGGCGCCGTACCAGAGCAGGCTGCGGCGCCCGAACGCCTCGCCTGCAAACCCGACCACGGCCGGCGGCACGAACAGCACGACGAACAGCGCCTGAGCGAGACCGGCGACCAGGAGAACCAGCGCCTCCGGCGGCAGGCCCGCCGAAAGGTCCGACAGGGCCATGTCGACGCCCGCGAGCGCACCGCCGGTGAGCCAGGCATTCGCGGTCGGATCGATCAGCAGCGCCAGTACGAGGATCCCCGCGCCGGCCGGTACGGCCAGGAGAAGGGCGAAGGCTCCGAGAATCAGGCGGCCGAGGAGGTGCATGGCAAGCTCATACACCGAAGCGTAGGGCCCTCGTAAAAGAAGCCGCGCCCGACCGGTCAGGGTCGGGCGCGGCTGTGGGATGCGCGGCTCTCTCGATCCGACGGCCGGCGGGACGCCTCAGCCGTGGGCGGGGGCAGCCCCGCCGTGGTCACCGTGCGAGGACTTGCCCCGCAGGCGGCCGAGCCAGAGCGAGAAGTGGCGGATCACGACGTAGAAGACCGGGGTGAGGAACAAGCCGAAGAAGGTCGCACCGATCATCCCGAAGAACACCGCGGTGCCCAGGGCCTGGCGCATCTCGGCGCCGGGGCCGGTGGCGATCACCAGCGGCAGGGTGCCGAGGATGAACGCGAAGGCGGTCATCAGGATCGGGCGCAGGCGAAGCCGGCAGGCTTCCACCGCCGCCTCGACTGGGCCCCGGCGCTCACGCAGTTCGATGTCGTGCGCGAACTCGACGATCAGGATCGCGTTCTTGGCCGCGAGGCCGATCAGCACGATCAGGCCGATCTGGGTCAGGATGTTGTTGTCCTGCCCCCGGAACTGCACACCGGCGAGCGCCGCGAGCACGCCGGTTGGCACCACCAGCAGGATCGCCAGCGGCAGGGCCCACGATTCGTACTGCGCGGCCAACACCAGGAAGACGAGGAGCACGCCCAGGGCGAAGACGGCGCCGGCGGTCCCGCTCGCGGCCTTCTGCTGGTAGGCGATCTCGGTCCAGTCGTAGGAATAACCGTCGGGGAGCGCCTTCTTGGCGATCTCCTCCATGGCGGTCAGCGCCTGACCGGTCGAAACGCCGGGCTTGGCCACGCCCTGGATCGGGACCGAGTAGTACAGGTTGAAGCGCTGGACGATCTGCGGACCGGTCACGTCGCGCACCGAGGCGAGGGTACCCATCGGCACCAGTGCCCCCGTCGAGGAGCGCACCTTGATCTGCGAGATGTCCTGGATCGACGAACGATAGGCGGCATCGCCCTGCAGGCGCACCTGGTAGATGCGGCCGAGGGTGTTGAAGTCGTTCACATAGGTGCCGCCAAGATCCGCCTGGACCGACGAGAACACGTTGGCGAGCGGTACGTTCAGCATCCGCGCGATGGTGCGGTCGATGTCGAGGAAGAGCTGCGGCGTCGCGTTGTCGAAGGTCGTGAACACCCGCTGCACGTCCGCGCTCTGGTTCGCCTGGGCGATCACCTCGCCGGCCGCGGCCATAAGCGGCCCGATCTCCGAGGATTGGCGGCTCTCGATCTGCAGCTTGAAACCGCCGCCGTTGCCGAGGCCGCGGACCGGCGGCGGCGGGATCACGATCACCCGGGCTTCCTGGATGTCGGACGTCGCCTTGAGCACCTCGCCGGTGAGCACCGCGGCGCTGCGCCCCTCGCCGGCGCGTTCCTTGGCTCCGGTGAGCGTCAGGAACATCACGCCGGCATTGGTGGTGTTGGTGAAGGTCGCCCCGTCGAAGCCCGCGATGATGACGGCGTTGGCGATGCCTTTGACCGTCCGGGCCTGCTTGGCGGCGCGCAGCATCACGTCCGTGGTGCGGTCGAGCGACGAGCCGGAGGGAAGCTGGACGACGCCGATCAGGTAGCCCTGGTCCTGGTCCGGGATGAAGCCCGTTGGCGTCGTCTGCGCCAGGTGCAGGGTGCCGGCGATCACCGCCGCGTAGACCAGAAGCATCGCCCCGAGCCCGACGATCCCGCCGGTCAAGACACGGATCGAGCGGCCGTAGGCGTTCGACGTGGCGTCGAAGGCGCGGTTGAAGCCGTTGGCAAGCCAGTTCACGAACCGGGTCAGGAAAAACTTCGGCTCCTTGCGCGCGTGATGCGGCACGAGCAGCAGCTTACACAGCGCCGGGGACAGGGTCAGCGAGTTGAACGCGGAGATCAGGGTCGAGGCCGCGATCGTGAGCGCGAACTGCTTGTAGAACTGGCCCGAGATGCCCGGGATGAACGCCGTCGGCACGAACACCGCCGCCAGCACGAGCGCGATGGCGATGACGGCGCCGCCGACCTCGTCCATGGTCTTGTGGGCGGCATCGCCGGGCGAAAGCCCTTCGGCCATGTTGCGCTCGACGTTCTCCACCACGACGATGGCGTCGTCGACCACGATACCGATGGCCAGCACCAGCCCGAACAGGGTCAGGTTGTTGAGCGAGAAGCCGAAAGCCGCCATCGCCGCGAAGGTACCGATGAGGGACACGGGGATCGCGATCACCGGAATCAGCGCCGTGCGCCAGCTCTGCAGGAACACCAGCACCACGATGACCACGAGGCCGACCGCCTCGAACAGGGTCTTGTAGACCTCCTGGATCGACTCCTCGATGAACTCGGTGGGGTTGTAGGCGATGCGGTACTCGACGTCCGGCGGGAAGTTCTTCTTGACGACCTCCATCACCTGCTTGACCGAGCTTGCCGCCTCCAGGGCGTTGGTGCCGGGCCGCTGGAACGCGCCGATGCCGACCGCGGGCGTGTCGTTGAGGTACGAGTTGGTGGTGTAATCCTTCTGGCCCATCTCCACGCGGGCGATGTCCTTGACCCGGACGAGGCGCCCGTCCTGGGCCTTGATGATCACCTCGGCGAATTGTTCAGGCGTCTTGAAGCGCGCCTGAGACTGGACCACGAGCTGGAACGCCTCGCCCTTGGCGGCGGGCGGGCCGTTGAGCTGGCCGGCCGCCACCTGCACGTTCTGCTCCTGCAGGGCCGTGGTGACGTCGGTGACCGAGAGGCCGTAGGCGGCGAGCTTGTTCGGATCGACCCAGATGCGCTCGGCGTACTCGTTACCGCCGAACACCGTGATGTCGCCGACGCCGTCGAGGCGCAGCAGCTCGTCGCGGATGTTCAGGTAGATGTAGTTCGCCAGGTAGTTCTGGTCGTAGGTCTTGTTCGGCGAGAGCAGGTGCACGACCAGCATCAGGTCGGGCGAGGCCTTGCGCACCGTAACGCCGAGGTTGCGCACGTCCGGCGGCAGGCGCGGCTGCGCCACCGAAAGCCGGTTCTGCACCAGCACGTTGGCGATATCGAGGTTGGTGCCGACCTTAAAGGTCACGGTCAGCAGCATGTTGCCGTCGTTGGTCGACAACGACGTCATGTACAGCATGTTGTCGACGCCGTTGACCTCCTGCTCGATCGGCGTCGCGATCGTAGCGGCCACGGTCTCGGCGTTGGCGCCCGGATAGGAGGCGCGCACGGTCACGGTCGGCGGCACGATCTCGGGATATTGCGAGACCGGCAGGCTCTCGTAGGCCACGAAGCCGAGGATCAGGAAGATGATCGACGTGACGGACGCGAAGATCGGCCTGTCGACGAAGAAGTGGGCGAAACGCATCGGTCAAACCTCTGAGGCCCGCCGGTCACCCGGTCGGGGCCCTGCGTCGTCGGTGCGGCGCACGCGGCGCGGCGCGCACGAATGCAGTCGTGTCGAGCCGGTCAGGCTCACGTCTTGCTCGGGGGCAACTCGACCGTCTCCGGGGTGACTTTGGCCCCCGGACGGATGCGGGCGACTCCGTTGACCACCACGGTCTCGTCGCCCTTCAGGCCGCTGCGGATCACCCGGTAACCATCGACCTTGGGGCCCAGCACCACGTCCTTCTGCTGGACCACGTTCTCCGGCCCGATCACGTAGACGATGCGCTTGTCCTGGTTGGCCGCGACCGCCTCGTCGGGGATCATCACGCCCTGGAACGGTTTGGTCGCCGGCATCGCGACGATGCCGAACAGGCCGGGCTTGATGAACTGGTCGGCGTTGGGGACGGTGGCGCGCAGCAGGATCGTGCCGGTGGCGTTGTCGACGCGGTTGTCGACGAAGTCGAGGGTGCCCTTGCGGGTGGGCTTCGCCTCGCCCGACAGCGCGATCATGATCGGCACGCCCTTGCCCTGCTGGGTCTGGCCCATGCCGATGCCGAGGCTGTTCTGGTACTTGAGGAACGACTTCTCATCGACCGTGAAGCTGAACCAGATCGGGTCGAGGGACACGATCGTCGTCAGCATGGTCTGGTCGGCGCTGACGATGTTGCCCTCGGTGACCAGCCGGCGGCTGATCCGGCCGTTGACCGGGGCCTTCACCTCGCTGAAGTCGTAGTTGAGCTGCGCGTTGTTCAGTGCCGCCTGGGCGCTGTCGACGTCGGCCTGGGCGGTCAGCGACGCCTGCCGGCGCTGATCGGTGACCTGCTCGGAGATGTTGCCGCTCCGCGACAGGGTCTGGGCGCGCTCGAGATCGGTCTGCGAGAACGTCTGGCGCGCCTTGGCGGACGCGAGGGCGGCCTGGGCCTGCTCGAGGGCCGCCTTGTAGGGGCGCCGGTCGATCACGAACAGCAGATCACCCTTCTTCACGGTCTGGCCGTCCATGAAGTTGATCTTCTCCAGGTAGCCGGTCACCCGGGCCCGGACCTCGACGTAATCGATCGCATCGAAGCGGCCGGTATACTGATCCTGCTCGACGATCTCGCGCACCACCGGCTTGGCCACGGTGACCTTCGGCGGCGGACCGCCGGGTGCCTGGGCGTACGCGATCGGGGCGAGCGGCCCCGCGAACAGGAAGCCGGCCGCGAGACCGGAGAGCACGGGGAAGAGGCTGGAAAGCCGGCTGCGCATCGGGTCCTGCTGTCCGTTGGCCGACCCGTCGGTCGAACCGAGCTTGACGACGTGTCCTTGTCAGACGCGCCGTAACCTACGCGCCCGATTGCTTATTGTGCGAGAGCGCACATCACGGCCCGGGACGGCCGGATTGTTTCGGCGAGCTACTCGATTGCTTCGCCTGCGGCGTACCAATCCTTGAAGCCGCCCTTGTAGTGCTCGGAGATGTCGACGCCCGCCTGCTGGGCAGCCATCAGCGCGTGGACCGAACGAACGCCGGACCCGCACGACAGGACCGGCCGCCGGCCGTCCGCCGCGATGAGGGCGGCCACGGCCTGGGGATCGAACGTGGACAGCGGATGCAGGACAGCGCCGGGGATGTGCCCGGCCTCGTATTCGTGGTCTTCGCGCACGTCGATGACCAGCATCGTGCCGTCGCTCAACCCGCGTTTGACCGTTTCACGATCGAGGTCGACCACCTGCATCGGCGGATCTCCGTTCCGTCCACCCTAGGGCCAGCCCTATGGACTGACGCTTTCCCTTATTCGTCAGGGCGGGGCCGCGCAACTCGCGGTGACCGGCTCGCTCCCGTCAGATCGCCGCGAGCGTCGGGCCGACCGCCGCGAAATGCGCGTCCCAGGTCGGCGGCACGTAGCCGTCGAGGCGCCCGGCGAGTTCCGCGCGCAGGGGGGCGTCGGGTCGGGCGAGGTTCTCGATGGCGTCGGCCCAGCCCGGCCCGTCGAGGGGATCGCGGAACAGCGCGAAGCCGTCGGCAATCTCCCTGTGCACGGGGATATCGGAGGCCACCACCGGGAGACCGGAGGCCGCCGCCTCGACGATCGGGATGCCGTAGCCTTCGGTGAACGAGGGCATCAGCAGCGCGGTGCAGCTGCGGGACAGTGCTGCCAGGCCGTGTGTGGAAAGGCCCGTGACCTCGACCGTGTGGGCGCGCACGCCGGGGCAGCGATCCAGCATGTCGATCGCGCTCTCGGCCTCCCAGCCCCGGCGCCCGACGACGACGAGGCGGGGCGTCGCGGCGCCGTGCAGCTCGGCGAGCCGCCGCCAGATCTGGAACAGCAGCAGGTGGTTCTTGCGGGATTCGATCGTCCCGCAGACCAGGAAGGTCGGCCGGTCGGGCTGGAGGCGCGGCCCCGCGCGCCCGAAGGCGGGCTCGACGCCGAGATGCCCCACCGCCACGGGTGGGCGTCCGAAGCCCTCGGTGGTGAGATGGTCGAGGGTGCGGGCGCCGGTATCGGCGGAGTTGACCAGGATCGCGGCGGCGTGCCGGCCGATCGTGCGCATCCGGAGCCGGTGCCGGTCGGCCTCGCCGGCACGCCCGTATTCCGGATGGGTGATCGGGATGAGGTCGTGGACGAAGAACGCCGCGCGCACGTCGCGCCGGTCGTAGAGCCAATCGAATCGGCGCGGGTTGTCGAGGCGCAGGTGCGATGTGTGCAGGTAAAGCGCGTCGCGGGGCAGGGCGGCGAGCGACCGGCCGCGCGCGGCGATGTCGGCCGCGGTCCGGGCCTGGATCCGACGGCGCTGCACACCCTCGACCGGGGTGGCCTGCGCAGGCGGGGCGGAGGCCAGCGGGGCGCCGAGCCGCGCTGCGAGACCGCGATAGACCGGATCCGAGAGCGCGTCCCGGTCTTCGACCCAGCCCGCCGCCACCGCGTCGACGATGGCGAGGGCACGCTCCCGGTCGAGCACCCGCGGTCCGTACGCCGTGGAGACTATGCCGACGGCCGGTCCGGGCCGCCCCAGATAGAAGCGCGCGTAGGCGAGGTCGACCCGGTCGATTCCCGACGGGCTGGCATGGCGCAGGCGTGTGACGAGGCGCGTGAGATCGAAGGCGATCGGTCGGTCCGTCATGGTCCTCGAGGGCGTGGCGCGAGCGTTCGGCGTGGTGAGACGCGGAGCGGAGGCTCCCCGTAACCGCCCCGGCCGGGGAGGGCCAGGGTCGACGATCCGGCACGGAGGGCTTGCGCGGGCGGAGCGCGACGGCTAAGAGCGCCGTGCCCATGTGGCGTCGGAGTGTAGCGCAGCCCGGTAGCGCACCTGTCTGGGGGACAGGGGGTCGTCGGTTCAAGTCCGGCCACTCCGACCATATCGGTTCCGCCCATCGCGAACACGAGCACGCGGGGCGACATCTTCTAGCATCGGGATCGTCGGCAGTTTCGTTCGCGCGCGTGCGGGGCGAGTTAGTCCGGCGGGGCGTAGGCCGAGCCGTCCGCGGCCCTGACCGGCTCTTCCACGTAGCGACCCTGCTTCGGAACGGCGACAGCGTCGAACGTGTCGGCCAAGGCGTGGAGCGCTCGCCGCATCTCGGGTCCCTCCAGGGGACGGCCGTGACCTGTGATGACGCGCTCCGGTTCGAGAGCGGCGAGGGTCCGGACCGAGTCGCGCGCAGCTGTCCAATCGAGGGTCAGGTACATGGGCGGCCCATGCAGTTCCGGCTCCTGTGTCGCCACCGCATAGGCCGATTCCTGCGCCGTGGTGACGAAGGCATCGCCGGCGATGAGGGTGCGGTCGGCCTCGCGCCAGAACGAGACGTGACCCGGCGCGTGCCCGGGCGTGTGGATCCAGCGCCAGCCACCCATCGGCGGAACGGACCCGTCGGCCGGCAGATCCTGCAACCGATCGGACACGTCGACCGGCCGCGTCGGGTACAGCGGCGACAGGCGACCCAGCAATCCCCCGCCGACGCTCGGATCGGGGGTCGGGTAGGAGGCGCTGCCGTCCAGATACGGACGCTCCAGCGCATGCGCGAAGACCGGAACGTCCCACTCCGCGGCGAGATCCTCCAGCACGCCGACATGGTCGAAATGGCCGTGTGTCAGCACGATCGCGGCCGGCCGCGCGCCCGCGCCGAACCGTGCTTCCGCGGCGGCCTTGATCGCGCCCTTCGCGCCCAGCACGCCCGCATCCACCAGTACCCACCCGCGATCGCCCGCCCCGGGCGCGCCGACGAACACGGTGTTGACCAGCACGAGCCGCCGATACGCGACGTCGGCCGTGATGGCGTGCGTGGAATCGTCCCGCTCTGCGTCACGGGCCGGATCATCGGCGCGGGCCTTCGGATCGACCGGGATCTGCTGGGCCATGTCGGGCGGCTCTCCTGCCAGGTGCCCGAGCAGGCCGGCATCGAGGGACCCGCTCAAGTCATTGCGACCGTGAGGATTTCAACGCCGCGGCCCTCTGCGGTCCGGGCGTGAGGCGCGTTGGCCGCCCCTGTACCGCAAACCGGGCTTCCCGAGGCGGGTTCCCGCTCGGCGATGACGTCCGCCTCGCCGCAGAGTCTTCGCGCGCGGTGTGGCAGACCCCATATTGCGACGACCGACGCACCCGTCGCAGGTTCGAGCATGGCACCGAGTCCCGTCGCCCTCATCGCCTCCGCCGCCATCGTCACCCTGGTCGTTACCGGGACGGGGGCGATCGTCCTGCAGCAGGGATCGCGGTTCAGCCATCCGCGCCGGGTCGGCGGGTCCTTCGCGATGGCGGATCTCGACGGGCGCCCGGTGAGCCAGGCTGACCTGCTTGGCAAGCCGTCGGCCCTGTTCTTCGGCTTCACCCATTGTCCGGAGGTCTGCCCGACGACGCTGTCCACCCTGTCCGGCGCACTCGGCCGCATGGGGCGTGACGCAGACCGGCTGAACGTGGTCTTCGTCACGCTCGACCCGGAGCGGGACACCCCCGACAGCCTGCGGGACTATCTGACCGCGTTCGATCCCAGGATTCGCGGCTTCGTCGGGACGCCCGATCAGGTCGCCCGCATGGCCGATGCCTACCACGTCGCCTACAAGCGCGTGCCGGTCCCGGGCGGCGACTACACGATGGAGCATTCCGCCACGGTCGGCCTGTTCGACAAGACCGGCCGCATGGTCGGGGAGATCGGCTACGGGGAGGATGAGGACCGCACGCTGTCCAAGCTGATCACGCTGGCGCTGCCGGGCCAATGCGCGCCCGGCGGCGGTGCTGCGCTCTGGGAGACCAACGGTCCGACCAACGCCTGCGGCCCGCGAAGCTGAACCTCAGCCGGCTGAGCCGTCAATGGCGCGCTCATTCCAGCGTGGCTAGAGGACGCGGCGGGTCGTCGGAGGGGCGATTCCCGGAGGTTTCAGCTTGATCACGCGACGCGCCCTGACAGCCGTAGGCCTGCTGGCCCTCTCGCCGCTCGCGCGATCAGCCGAGGCCGCATCCGGCGGTCCGCGCCTGGCGCCGCCGGAGCCGATGGATTTCGAACGCCTGAAGGATCTGGCGCGCACACTGCGCGATCGTCCCTACATGCCGCCCCACGAGGCACCCCCGTCGCCGACCCTCGACGCGCTGACCTACGGGCCGCTTCAGGAGATCCGCTACCCGCCAGCGCACGCATTGTTCCCGGAGAGCCCGTACCCGGTCACCTTCTTCCACCTCGGCAACTTCTTCCGTCACCCGGTGAAGATCTTCGCCCTGGAAGGCGGCCAGGCCCGGGAGGTACTGTATTCGCGCGATCTCTTCGCCTATCCCTCCGGCAATCCCGGCCAGGATCTGCCGGACGGCTCGGGCTTTGCCGGCGTACGCTTCCAGAAGGTCCCGGCCGGCCGGCTCGGTGACGACGGCGACTGGCTGGCATTCCTCGGCGCCTCCTATTTTCGCGCCGCCGGTGACGGGGCACAGTACGGCGCCTCGGCTCGGGGAATCGCCATCGATACGGCGGCGGGGCCGGGGAAACCGGAAGAATTCCCAGTCTTCACCCGCTTCTACGTCTCCCCCGCCGCGGACGGGGCGGTCTCGGTGCTGGCGCTCCTCGAAGGCCAGAGCCTGACCGGCGCCTACCGGTTCACCGCGCGGAAGGAGCCGCACGTGGTGATCGACGTCGCCTGCACATTGTATATCCGCAAGGCCGTCGAGCGGTTCGGCGTCGCGCCCCTGACTTCGATGCTGTGGTATTCGGAGGGGATGAGCCGGTTCCTCGCCAGCGACTGGCGGCCCGAGGTGCACGATTCCGATGGCCTGCTGATGCAGACCGGCACCGGCGAGCTGATCTGGCGCCCGCTCAACAACCCGCCGCGCCTCAGCGTCAGCGCCTTCGCGGACACGTCGCCGAAGGGGTTCGGCCTGCTCCAGCGCGACCGGGCGTTCGACAACTACATCGACGACGGCTTCGAGGAGAACCGCCCCCACATCTGGGTGGAGCCCCAGGGCGATTGGGGACAGGGCAGCGTGCAGCTGGTCGAGATCCCGACGCACCAGGAGACCGACGACAACATCGGCGCCATGTGGGTCCCGGCCGACCCGCCCGCCGCGGGTGCCGAGCGCAGCTTTGCCTATCGCCTGCACTGGCCGGTGGCCGAGCCGGTCGCCACCGATCTCGCCCGCTGCGTCGCGACGCGGGCGACCAAGGCGTCCTGGCTGTCCGACGCGGACCGGCGGCCTGGCCGGGCGAACCTCGTGCGCCAATTCGTGCTGGCGTTCGAGGGCGCGGCCTTGGCCGGCCGCGACCCGGAGAAGGCGCAGGTGGCACTCACGCTGTCCCGCGGCACCGCGGAGGAGGTCGGGGCGACCTGGGCGCCCTACGGCAAACCGAGTCCCTGGCGCGTCTTCCTGAAGGTCTACGCCGAAGGGCCGCAGCCGATCGAGATGCGGCTGCAGCTCAAGGATGGAGACCGCCTTCTCTCGGAGACCTGGGCCTACCAGTATTATCCCGAGGCGCCCGGGACGGTGCTGTAGGCGGCGACCGGGCGCATTGCCGACGCCGGCCGGCTGCCCTTAGAAGGTCGAGCCCCGGCCGCAGGTGCCGGTTGTCCCACCGCCGCATCGGAGGCCGTCATGAGCGGCGAACGACCGCCCGGCACCGATCTGCCCGACGCCCTGACCCGGCTGTTGAGAGCGCCCAAGAGCGCGATCTGGCCGACGCCCGAGGATCGGGATCGCCTGCGCCTCGGTCGTCAGCGCCCCCGGCAGCCGAGCCGCGCCGTGATGGGCGTCTGGATCTGGGCGATCCTGTACAACGTGATCGGCTTCGCGATCCTCGCGACCCTGTGGCGGACGATGCACTGACCGATGAACGCACCCCTATGGACCCGGCCCAGATCACGCCGCGCCATCCTGGCCGCCCTGCTCGTCGCGAGTCTGGCCGCCGCCCCGGCCCGGGGGCAGACGCCCGACAGCGCCCTGAACGCCGACGATGGCACCGGGGCCGTAAAGGTCTGCGCGCCTGTGGCGATGCCGCGTTGGCGCTCGATGATTCCGGCCCCGAAAACCTGGACCTTCCTGGACTGCATGGGCTTCTCGGGCGAGATGGGCGCCAGCCACTTCCAGCTCGGCTGCCTGTTCGCCAACGTCACGCCGCACGCGCAGAAATACGCCTGGGGGCCGGTGGTGGCGATCGAGAAGGCGGCCTTGGCCAAGCCGCAGCCGCCCATGCCCAATTGCGGATGGTGACAGGCCGGTTCGGCTCGGGTCGGCCGATCCCGTACGAACTTGCACGGGCAACCCGCATACCAACGCCGATCGACCGTCGACTTTGCGCGGATGAGATCGGCGCAATCCGTTGCATTTGATCGATCCGCGAAACCCTTGTCTCTCGAGTCCGTGCGAGGATCGGTGGGAGGAGAGCCCACGATGATCGACGCGCTTCAGACCGCGACCACCGGGATGACCCGGGCCACCGACCGGCTTGGGACTGCGGCGCAGCGCATCGCGGAGATCGGCGTACCGGTCGGCGATGCGGCACTGCCGCCCGCCGCGCAGGTCGATCTGTCGAGCACCGTCGCGGATCTGATCGGGTCGCGGACATCCTTCGCCCTGAACGCCGCGGTGGCGCGCACCGCCGACCGCATGAGCGGCCAGCTTCTCGACATCACCGCCTGAGGCCCGCGCGACGACGCGCTCACTCGGCCGGGGCCGAGCGGCGCGGGCCGATCGTGGGGGCCGCCAGGAGCGCCAGGATCGCGGCGGCGGCGAACAGCAGCCCGACGCCGATCGCGCGGTACGCGACCACACCCAGGAGGCCACCGCCGAGGAACGCGCCGACCGTCATCAGGTGAAGCCGCAGCTTGTCGGGGTCGTGGCGTTTCGCCAGGGGATCGCCGGCTTTGCGATCGAGCCAGCGCGCGAGTTCGATCCCGATATCGGTGATCATCCCGGTGACGTGCGTGGTCCGCACCCGGGCATCCGTGATCTTCGTCACCACGGCGTTCTGCAGGCCCAGGACGAAGCTCAGGCCGAACACCAGAGCCTCGCCCCGCGCCGGCTCGGCCATGGGGAGTGCGACCAGACCGATCGCAGCAAGCAGGAGGGCCTCGGCCCGGATGCCGTAGGCGTAAGCCCCGGAGGGGGCGTGGCGCCGGCGCCGGCGGATCAGCAGAGTCGAGGTCGCGGCGCCCAGCACGAACAGGATGACGAGGAGCAGCGCCTGGGCGGCGAGGATCAGGTCGCCGGTCCCGGCTCGGTCCGAGATCGCCGACACGTTGCCGGTCATGTTCGAGGCGTAGAACCCAACGGCGTAGAAGCCCGCCGTATTCAGGGCGCCGGCCACCGCCGCCAGGGACCAGGACAGGGTCAGGTCGGCATCGCGGGTGCGCGTCTCGCCTTCATGGACAAGCATGGAATCGCCGATGCCGTTGGGTCAGTCCGGATTGAGTCGGTACTCGTACCCGACCCGCCCCCGATCGGGTACGCGACCACGGCGCAGCGGTGCCCTGCATCGGTTCCGTGGACCAGGCGTAGCCATCGACGGACGGGCGCGCGGGACGAGACCGTTCCGGTGCCACGGCACCCGGGCCGATCCGGACATCACCGTTCGGGTCGCCCGCCGGGATCGTCGCGCCGTCCCGTCCTCACCAGCCGCGATCGTCGCCACCGAGGTGGCGACCGTAGCCGCCTTCGTCGTCGTAATCCGCATCGTCGCGCCAGCGGCGGTGACCGTAGCCCACCGGGACTCGCTCGTAGGTGACCACGCGTCGCGTCGCGTAGACCGGCTCGACGGCGTCGTAGGCGCGGTAGGCCGGCCGCGGCCGGACGACCACGGGGATCGGGGCGTAGCCGTCGTCCTGGATGCCGTACGCGTGGCCGTAGCCCGGCGCGGCCTGGGCGGCAGCACCGATCAGGGCACCGGCCGCCAAGCCACCGATGATGCCGGCCACCACGGCGCCACCGCCGCGTGCCTCGGCGGTCGTGGATGCGAGGGTCCCCGCGCCGATCAGCGCGGCGGCCGAAAGCACAGCGATCCGTTTCATGGCCTGACTCCGAATGAAGCGCGGGATCACCAGGGCGATCCCGATCACAGGAGACAGGATGCCTGGGCGTCGCTGCATCGGCTCTGAAGTCCGCCTGCAGCCACCGTTCAGCTTTCAGTCCCGACGGCGACCATCGGCGCCTCTCGGACGTAGCCCCGGGAAATCAGGCGGCTGCGCTCGCGCGTGCGCCGCTCGGCCTCCATCAGGTCGGACAGGGCGTCGGCGATGGCGCAGCGGAGCGCGATAACGGCATCGCCGCCGGTGAAGCTGAGATAGGCGCGGCTGATCGCGTCGACCGGACAGGCATGATCCGCCTGTGCAGCAAGGGCCTGGGTCAGCATCGGGGTCTCCTTCGTCACACGCCGGAACGAAGGGAGAACAATTCAGAAGGGTTAACGCTTCGTCAACGCATGGCCGCCAACGCGCGAGGGCGTCGGCAAACCCTGTGGATAACGGGGATCCGGATGCCGGAGCGCTGTGGAGAACCCTGTTTACTCCGGAAGCCTCGGGAGGCGCTGACCGTCCTGGGGAATCGGATAGCGTGCCGTGTTCAGCTCCATGGCGAGCAAGGTGTAGTAGCCCGAGATGGCGGCCAGATCGACGATACCGGCCTTCCCGAACCGGGCCTCCGCCCGGGCGTAGGTGGTATCCGAGACGCGCCGCGTATCCTGCAGTTCGGTCGTAAAGTCGTACACGATCGTCTCGTCCTCGCTCATCCGGGCCGGCCGGCGCCCATCGCGGATCGCCGCGACGATCTCGGGGACGATGCCCGCCTTCTCGGCGATGGGGGCGTGGACATACCATTCGTAATCCTGGGTCCAGCGCCGGGCCGTGAGCAGGATCACCAGTTCCGAGAGCGTCGTGCCGATCTTGGGCTTGAAGCGCAGATAGTCGCCCATCGCGCGGGCGAGGGTCATCACCTCGGGCGAGTGCATCAGCGGCTGGAACGGGCCGAACGGCGGCTTGCCGCGGGCCTGCTCGAACGCCTCGGCGGCCTGCTTCTGCTCGGGCGTATAAACCTGCGGCGGGATGGTCGGCAGGCGCTCTTCGGCCGCGATCGAGAGGGTGGGGAACAGGGCCGCGAGCGCCAGGGCGCGGGCGGCGAGGCGGATGCGCATCGTTTCACTCCCAAATCGTTACGCGTACGTTCGCCTCGGCCTGCGGCGCCGGCCAGGGCAGGGGCGGCCGATCGGTTTCGATCGCGCCTCGGCGTCACGGGGGAGCGCCGGGCGGTTGCGCCCCGCGCCGGGCCGGGCCATCAGCGGAGGCGATGGCCGGTCCAACCTCCGCGCTGCCGATCGAGGCCGCACTCCCCGAACTGCGTCGGGTGCTATCCGCCCGGAATGCCGCCGTGCTGGTAGCGCCCCCCGGCGCCGGCAAGACCACGCGCGTCCCCCTCGACCTGCTCGACGCCCCCTGGCTCGAGGGGCGTAAGATCATCCTCCTTGAGCCGCGCCGCCTGGCGGCCCGGGCCGCCGCCGCCCGGATGGCGCAGACCCTGGGCGAGCCGGTCGGCGAACGGGTCGGCCTGCGGGTGCGGCTCGGCTCGAAGATCTCGGCGCGGACCCGGATCGAGGTGGTGACCGAGGGCGTGTTCACCCGCATGATCCTCGACGATCCGGAGCTCGCGGGCATCGGGGCCGTGCTGTTCGACGAATTCCACGAACGGTCCCTCGACGCCGATCTGGGCTTAGCCTTCGCGTGCGATGCACAGGGCGGCTTGCGCGAGGATCTGCGGATCCTGGTCATGTCCGCGACCCTGGATGGCGCCCGCGTCGCGCGGCTGCTCGGCGACGCCCCCGTGGTCGCGTCCGAGGGTCGGGCTTTCCCGGTGGAGACCCGGTACGCCGAGCGCGACCCGAACCGGCGGATCGAGGATTCGGTGGCCGAGGTCACGCTGCGGGCGCTCCGGGCCGATCCCGGGTCGGTGCTGGTGTTCCTTCCGGGACAGGCCGAGATCCGGCGGACGCACGACATCCTGGCCGCGAAGATCGGGCCGGAGGTCCAGCTCGCCCCGCTCTACGGCGCACTCACCCCGGCAGAGCAGGACCGCGCCGTCGCGCCGGCGCCGGCCGGTACCCGCAAGGTGGTGCTGGCCACCAGCATCGCCGAGACCTCGCTGACCATCGAGGGCGTCCGGATCGTGGTCGATTCCGGCTTGGCCCGCGTGCCGGTCTACGAGCCGGGCCTCGGCCTGACCCGGCTGGTCACCGCCCGGGCGTCGCGCGCCTCGGTCGACCAGCGCCGGGGGCGGGCCGGGCGGACCGAGCCGGGGCTGTGTTGGCGGCTGTGGTCGGAGGCCGGCACCAACGCGCTGGAGCCGTTCACCCGCCCGGAGATCCTTTCGGCGGACCTCGCCGGCCTGCTGCTCGACTGCGCAGCCTGGGGCGTGACCGATCCGGGCAGGCTCGCCTTTCTGGATCCACCGCCCGCCCCGGCGCTCACGGAGGCCCGCACCATGCTGGCCGCCCTCGGGGCGCTCGACGCCGACGGTCGCCTGACCGAGGTCGGCACGCGACTGCGCGCCCTGCCGTTGCCGCCCCGGCTCGCCCGGATGGTGACGGCGGCGGCCGGAACCGGCCACGCCCGCGCCGCCGCAGATCTCGCGGCAGTTCTGGTCGAACGTGGGCTGGGCGGCGACGGCATCGACCTCGACGAGCGGGTCGAGCGCTTCCGGCGAGACCGAGGAGCCCGGGCCGCGGATATGCGCCGCCTGGCCGAGAATTGGGCGCGGATCGCTGGCGGCGCGCAACATTACGCCCCGGAAGCCGCCGGCCTGCTGCTCGCCCTGGCCTATCCGGACCGGGTCGCCCGAGCCCGGGGACGGGAGGGCGAGTTCGTGATGGCGAGCGGCCGCGCCGGCCGACTCGATCCGGCGAGTCCACTCGCCCGGGAGACCTACCTGGTCATCGCCGACTTGGCCGGCGCCGCCGGCAACGCTCGCATCCTGGCGGCGGCTTCCATCGGTGCCGACGCGATCGAGAGGCTGTTCTCCGACCGGATCGAGGCGCGCACCGAGGTGACCTTCGATTCGCAGGCCGCCGCCCTGCGGGCCAGAGCGGTCCGGCGCCTGGGTGCGGTCAGCCTCGGAGAGCGGCCGCTGCCTGTCCCGGCCGACACCGCGTCCGCGGAGATCCTCGCCAGCGGCATCGTCGGCCTCGGGATCGATCGGCTGCCCTGGACGCCGGGACTGTCGCAATGGCGGGCCCGCGTGCAGTTCCTGCACGCCGCCGAGGGCGATACGACCTGGCCGGATCTCTCCGACGCCGCCCTCGGGGCCAGTGCCGCAGCTTGGCTGGCGCCGGCGCTCGTCGGACGCAACTCCCTCGCGGCGATCACCCCGGACGACCTCGGCGGCGCCCTCCAGGGCCTGCTGCCCTGGCAGCTCCGCGGCCGGCTCGACGGGGAGGCGCCGACCCATGTCGAGGTGCCGACCGGCTCGCGCATCCCGGTCGACTACACCGAGGCCGAGCCTGTGCTGGCGGTCCGGGTGCAGGAATTGTTCGGCCTGGACCGCCATCCCACCGCGGGCGGCCGTCCCCTCGTGCTGCACCTGTTGTCGCCGGCGCATCGCCCGATTCAGATCACCCGGGATCTGCCGGGCTTCTGGCGCGGTTCCTGGGCGGCGGTGCGTGCAGAGATGCGCGGGCGCTACCTGCGCCATCCCTGGCCGGAAGACCCGTTGGCCGAGGCGCCGACCCGGCGGGCAAAGCCCCGTGGCACCTGAGTTTCGGCAGGCCCGATACCCTTCAACGACACGAGGGACGAGACGCAATGGCGACTGACCCGACACCCTTCGATCCTGCATCCGAGGGCTGGGCGCTGGTGGAGGACGAGGGTTTCATCGCCCATGTCGGCCCGCTCCATGTCCGCGCCGCGGACGGCGCCTACGCGTTCCGTGCGGAGCAGAAGCACGCCAACCTGATCGGGGTGGTCCATGGCGGCATGCTGATGAGCTTCGCCGACCGCGCGTTGGGCGAGACCGCGATGCGGGCCGCCGACGGCGCCAACTGCGTGACGATCCAGCTCGAGATGAAGTTCATCGATGTCGGCCGCCTCGGCGACTGGCTCACCGTGCACCCCGGGGTGGTGAAGCGCACCGGCTCCCTGGTCTTCATGCGCGGGGAGATACGCGAAGGCCCGCGCCTGGTGGCGACAGCAGACGGTGTTTGGAAGATCCTGCGCCGCAAACCCGGTTGATCGAAACGCGGTCCCAGTCATACTGCCGAGATCGGCAAGAGTTAGATCGACGATCGGTCGGCGTACGGGGAGGACTATCGTGCGGCAATCACAGGATGACGCTGTCAGAACTGGACTCGCGCGACCGTCCCGTCGCGCGATGCTCGTCGGTGCTGGCGCAGCCCTTGCCTCGACCACGGCGGCTCTCGGTCAGCCGGAGCCGCCGAGCACCGTGACCGACCCGCCCCGCGACTTTCGTCCCGGCGCGGCCCCGACCACCTACTTCACCGATCCCGACGTCATCACGGTCGATCCGGCCTTCGGCCCCTACGTGGTTCCCAACAGCGCCATCCGCCGCCTCTGGACCGGCGCACTTTGGGCGGAGGGGCCGGCATGGAACAGCCTCGGCCGCTTCCTGATCTGGAGCGACATCCCGAACGACCGCCAGATGCGGTGGCTCGAGGAGGACGGGCATGTCGGCGTCTTCCGCAGCCGCAGCAACAACTCGAACGGCAACACCTTCGATCGCCAGGGCCGCCAGATCTCCTGCGAGCACATCACCCGGCGGGTGGTGCGCTACGAGCTCGATGGCTCAGCCACGATCCTGGCCGACCGCTTCGACGGCAAGCCGTTCAATTCACCCAACGACGTCGAGCAGCACGCCGACGGATCGTACTGGTTCACGGATCCGCCCTATGGCGGTCTCCTGTACGAGGGGATGCCGGACGAGGCGGGCGGCCCCTCGAACCCGCAGGGCCGGATCAATCCACGGCTCGGCCAGGCGGCCGGGATCGCCGTCGGCAAGCGCGCGCTCCCCAACGCGCTCTACCGCATCGACCCGACCGGCCGGATCGACCAGATCCTGACGGACGCGCAGGTGCCGAATCCGAACGGGCTGTGCTTCTCGCCCGACCACAAGACGCTCTACCTGTCCTCCACCGGGAAAGGCCCCGGCGATACCGGAGCCGGCGGCAAGGGCGAGATCTACGCCTTCGATGTCGGGGACGGCCCCAAGCTGTCGAACCAGCGGCTGTTCTCGGATTGCGTCGTGGACGGCGTGAAGTGCGGACCGGACGGCATGCGGGCCGATGTCGACGGCAACCTCTGGGTCGCGAGCAACGCGGGCCGGGCGGTCGGCTACAACGGTGTCACGGTGTGGTCGCCGCAGGGCAAGCTGATCGGCCGCATCCGCCTGCCCGAGGTCTGCGGCAACCTCACCTTCGGCGGCCCGAAGCGGAACCGCCTGTTCATGACCGCGAGCCAGTCGCTCTACGCGGTCTATGTGAACACGCAGGGGGCGGGGCCGGCCTGAACGCGGGTGAGGGCCGACGCCAACCAGATGCGGAACCGCATGAGGCTGGATGTCCCTTCTCCACCTGAGCCTGATGCGCACGCCCCGGCGTGCGTCGGGATGCGGCCGACGGATCGAAATCCCTCGGCCCTGTGGATCCTGGCGCCCGCATGAACGATGACGACGACAGTCAGCGGCAGAAGGCAGGAAAGCACCCGTGGTTGCCGGGCCCCCGGGACGCTATCTGTAACCGGCATGAGTGAGGATCCCGCCCCCGACCCGACCCTGAGCCGCCTCGGCGCCGCCTTGGGCGACCTGCCCAAGCGTGGGCTGCCGCCGGTCGAGACATGGAACCCGCCCTATTGCGGGCCCATCGACATCCGCATCGCCGCGGACGGCACCTGGCACCACAACGGCTCGCCGATCCGCCGGGATAAGATGGTGAAGCTGTTCGCCTCCATCCTGCGGCGCGAGCCGGATGGGCGGACGGTGCTGGTGACCCCCGTGGAGAGCGTCGGCATCACCGTGGACGACGCCGCCTTCGTGGCCGTCGAGATGGCGGTGGACGGAGGCGGGGAGGACCGGCGGATCTCGTTCCGGACCAATGTCGACGATCTCGTGAGCGTCGATTCGGAACATGCCTTGCGCTTCGAGCAGGAGCCCGATGGGGCTCTGAAGCCCTATCTTCATGTCCGGCGCGGGCTCTCGGCCCTGGTCACCCGCGCGCTCACCTACGATCTGGTGGAACTCGCCGAGGAGCGGGTGATCGACGGGCGGCCTTGGCTCGGCCTCTGGGCCGGCGGCACCTTCCACACGATCGCCCCGGCCGAGGCCGCGTGAGCGACCCGCTCGCCGAATTCCTCGCCCGCGCCGCGTCCCACCTCTCCCCGGACCCGCCAGGCCCGGACGACCCGACCTCGAATCCCCGGGGGGACCACAGTCTCGACCCGGACGGCAGCGCGGTGATCCCGCCGCCGCCGCACCGGCGGGCGGCAGTCCTTGTGCCGGTGGTGTTCCGGACGGACGGCCTGAGGCTGGTCCTGACCCAGCGGGCGGCCAACCTGCGCGACCATTCCGGGCAGGTCGCGCTGCCGGGCGGCAAGATCGACCCGGCCGATCCCGGACCCGCGGACGCCGCCCTGCGGGAGGCCCACGAGGAGATCGGGCTCGCACCCGACTCGGTCCGCCTGCTCGGCTATCTCGACCCCTACCTGTCCGGCACAGGGTTCCTCGTCACGCCGGTGATCGGCGTGGTCCCGGCCGACGCCGCCTTCACGCCGAACCCCAGCGAGGTCGCGGACGTGTTCGAGGTGCCGATGCCGGTGCTGATGGACCGGGACCGCTATGTTCTGCAGGCGCGGGTCTGGCAGGGACGCACCCGCCGGTACTATGCCCTGACCTTCGAGGACCGGCTGATCTGGGGCGTCACCGCCGGGATCCTGAACAACCTCCGGGAGCGCCTCTACCCGGAAACCGGCCCCCACCCCGCGGGATAAGGCAACCGACCATCATGCTGCGCCGCCTCATCGAAGAGTTCGGCCTCTTCCTCATCCCGTTCGTGCTGTTCATGGCCTACCTGGTGCTCGTGGGCCGCAACCCGATGCGCCGGGTGCACTGGGACCCGCACCTCGTCCGTCTGGTCCTCGCCGGCCTCGCCATCGTCATCGGGACGCTGGTCTACGAGGGCTTGTTCTCGGAGCGCAGGGCCGGCGGCTACGTGCCGACCCATATGGAGAACGGCCGTCTGGTACCGGGCGGCTTCAAGTGAGCCAGGCCGCCCTCGATTACGGCGCGCTCGCGGCCCTGCTGGGCCAGCCGGGCGTACGCCGGGCACTCGCCGCACTCGATGTTCCGCACGCCGAGACCCGCCTGGTCGGCGGCTGCGTGCGCGACGCGCTGCTGGGCAGCCCGTCCGCCGACATCGACCTCACGACCACGCTGTTGCCGGACGCCGTGATGGATGCCGCCCGGAAGGCGCAAGGCCTCAAGGCGGTGCCCACCGGGATCGAGCACGGCACGATCACCCTGGTGACAGAGGACGGGCCGGTCGAGGTCACGACCCTGCGCGAGGATGTCGAGACCGATGGCCGCCATGCGGTGGTCCGGTTCGGTGGCGATTTCGCCCGGGATGCCGAGCGGCGCGACTTCACCGTCAACGCCCTCTCCCTGGGAGCCGACGGGCGCCTGTACGATACGGTCGGCGGTCTCGCCGATCTGAAGGCCGGGCGGGTGCGCTTCATCGGCGATCCCGGGACCCGGATCCACGAGGATGCGCTCCGGATCCTGCGCTTCTTCCGCTTCCACGCCCGATTTGGCGCCGGCCCTCCCGATCAGGCGGGGCTCGCCGCTTGCGTCGCCGCCCGGGACGCCCTCGACCGGCTGTCCCGCGAGCGGGTCCGGGCCGAATTCGTGAAACTGCTGGCTGCCCGCAACGGCACCCAAATGGTCGCAGTCCTGAGCGCCACCGGGCTCCTTCAGCGGATCACCGGCGGCGTCGCAGAACTGGGGCGCCTGGATCGGGCGTTCGCCGCAGCGCTCTCGCCGGTGATGCGCCTCGCGGCCCTCTCGGTCGGCGGGCGGCACGATGTCGACCGGCTGCGCGAACGGCTGCGCCTGTCAAAGCAGGAGCACGCGCTGCTCAGCGGCTACGCGGATGCGCTGGCAGACCTCCACGGTCGCGCCGACATCGACCCACTCACGGCCCGGGCGCTCGTGGCCGAGCACGGCCTGCCGCTCCTCAAGGAAACGCTGACGATCGTGTCGGGCGAGCCCCGGCCTGTCATGGAGGATGAGGCGCGGCAAGCGCTGGATTCGCTGAGCGGTGCAGGCGGTGCGCCGCGCTTCCCGCTCGCGGGGGCGGATCTCGTGGCCGCGGGCCTCCCGGCAGGTCCGGCCATCGGCCGTGGATTGGCAGCGGCCCGGGAACTCTGGTTGGAGCGCGGCTGCCCGACCGATACCGCGGCGAGGACCGAGCTGCTGGAGCGCGCGCTGGCGAGTGCCCGCGCGTTCTCTCTCAGAGCTTGAGGAGCGCCTTGGTCTCCTGGAGCTGCACGATCTGGCCGTTCAGATCTTCGCGCTTCTGCAGATCTTCGGTGGCGTCGCGCTGCAACTCGGCCGCCTCGATATCCCGGTCCAGGGATTCGTGGGTGAGCTCCTCGATCGGCGCGGCGCGCTCGGCGAGGACGGTCACGGCGGTCGGGCCGATATCGGCGAAGCCACCGCGGACGTAGATCCGTTTGCCGCTGCCCTGGCTCTCGGTGATCACGATGACGCCGACCCGCAAGGACGTCAGGACCGGGGCATGGCCCGGCATCACAGTCATCTCGCCCTCGGTGCCGGGGAGCTGAACGGCCGTCACCTCGCCGGAATACAGCGTCCGCTCGGGGCCGACGAAATCGAAGTGGAAGGTGGCCATCTCAGGACGATCCCGGAACCGCAACGCGCTCTCCGCCCCATCGTGGGGCGCAGGTGGAAGTGGGGTGGTTCGGGCAGCACCGGCGAGCCTCGCCGCGGCCATCCCACCCCGGCCCCTCCCCGCGAGGGGGAGGGGGTTGGCGGGCCTTACGCGGCCTTGAGCTTCTTGGCCTTCTCCTGAGCCTGCTCGATCGTGCCAACCATGTAGAAGGCAGCCTCCGGCAGGTCGTCGTAGTCGCCGTTCACCAGGCCCTTGAAGCCCTTGATGGTGTCTTCCAACTGCACCTGCACGCCCGGCGAGCCGGTGAACACCTCGGCCACCGAGAAGGGCTGCGAGAAGAAGCGCTCGATCTTGCGGGCGCGGGCGACGGTGAGCTTATCCTCCTCGGACAGCTCGTCCATGCCCAGGATCGCGATGATGTCCTGGAGCGCCTTGTAGCGCTGCAGGGTCTGCTGCACCCGGCGGGCGACGTCGTAGTGCTCCTCACCGAGGATGGCCGGCGACAGCATGCGCGAGGTCGAATCCAGCGGATCCACGGCCGGGTAGATGCCCTTTTCGGCGATCGAGCGCGACAGCACCGTCGTGGCGTCGAGGTGGGCGAACGAGGCGGCGGGCGCCGGGTCGGTCAGATCGTCGGCCGGCACGTAGATCGCCTGCACCGAGGTGATCGAACCCTTGTTGGTGGTGGTGATGCGCTCCTGCAGCGCGCCCATGTCCGTGGCGAGCGTCGGCTGATAACCCACGGCCGACGGGATGCGGCCGAGAAGCGCCGACACCTCGGAACCGGCCTGCGTGAAGCGGAAGATGTTGTCCACGAAGAACAGCACGTCCTGGCCTTCGTCGCGGAACTGCTCCGCGATGGTCAGGCCGGTGAGCGCGACCCGCGAGCGGGCGCCGGGCGACTCGTTCATCTGACCGTAGACCAGGGCGCACTTGGAGCCCGCGGCCGAGCCGCCATTCTCCTTCGGGTCCAGGTTCACCTTGGACTCGATCATCTCGTGGTAGAGATCGTTGCCCTCACGCGTACGCTCACCGACGCCGGCGAACACCGAGTAGCCCGAGTGCACCTTCGCGATGTTGTTGATCAGCTCCATGATCAGCACGGTCTTGCCGACGCCGGCGCCGCCGAACAGGCCGATCTTTCCGCCCTTCGCGTAGGGGGCGAGCAGATCGACGACCTTGATGCCGGTCACCAGGATCTGCGCCTCGGTCGACTGGTCGGCGTAGGACGGGGCCGGCTGGTGGATGGCGCGGTAGGTGTCACACACTACCGGGCCAGCCTCGTCGATGGGCTCGCCGATGACGTTCATGATCCGGCCGAGGGTGTTCATGCCCACCGGAACCTTGATCGGCTCGCCGGTGTCCGTGCACTCCTGACCGCGGGTGAGGCCCTCGGACGTGTCCATGGCGACGCAGCGGACGGTGCTCTCGCCGAGCTGCTGGGCGACTTCGAGAACGAGGCGGGCGCCGTTGTTCTTGGTTTCCAGGGCGTTCAGGATCTCCGGCAGGTGGCCGTCGCTGAACTGCACGTCGACCACGGGGCCGATGACCTGGATGATCTTGCCGACCTTGTTGGAGCCGGCGCCGGGGATTGCGGTGTTCGCCATTGTAAACCTACCCTTCAAGCTGTGCGTTCAGGTCGCGGTGCCTCAGAGAGCTTCCGCGCCCGAGATGATCTCGATGAGTTCTTTGGTGATCATGGCCTGACGCGTACGGTTGTAGATCAGCGTCTGCTTCTTGATCATCTCGCCGGCGTTGCGGGTTGCCGAGTCCATGGCGCTCATGCGCGCCCCCTGCTCGGATGCCGCGTTCTCCAGGAGCGCCCGATAGACCTGCACGGTGAGGTTCTTCGGCAGGAGCGTCTCCAGGATCGCCTCCTCGGACGGCTCGAATTCCAGCGCGGCGTTGCCGATCCCAGCCTTCGCAGAGGTATCGACCGCCGGCAGTTCCGCCGGGATCAACCGCTGCGCGGTGGGGATCTGCGAGATCACCGACCGGAATTCGGAGTAGAACAGGGTCGCGACGTCGAACTCGCCGGCTTCGAAGCGCGTCAGGATCTTGCTGGCGATCTCGGCGGCGAACTCGTAGTCCACCGGGCGGTTGCCGCGGATATCCATGCTCTCGACGATCTGGTCGCGATACAGGCGCCGCAGCTGGTCGTTGCCCTTCTTGCCGACCGTCATGATCTTGACGGTCTTGCCCTCGGCGGTGAGCTTCAGAATGTATTCCCGGACCGCCAAGCGGACGATCGAGGAGTTGAACGCGCCGCAGAGGCCGCGATCGCCGGTGCAGACGACCAGAAGATGGGTCTGATCGGCGCCGGTCCCGGAGAGCAGCTTCGGGGCGCCCACGCCACCGACCAGGTTGCCCGCCAGGTTGCCGAGCACCTGGGCCATCTTTTCCGCGAAGGGACGGCCGGCCTCGGCGGCCATCTGCGCCCGGCGCAGCTTGGCCGCCGCGACCATCTGCATGGCCTTGGTGATCTTCTGCGTCGCCTTCACCGAGGTGATGCGGTTGCGCAGGTCCTTCAAACTCGCCATCGGGCCGCGTCCAGATCCGTTCCAGGGCCTCTCCTCCCCCATGTGGGAAGGAGCCGAAGGTGGGGGTGGTGCCGGGTCAAGCGCCCGACGGTGCGGTCAGCACCGGCGTCCAACCCCGTCCCTCCCCACCGTACGCGGGGAGGTCGCAAGGTTCGTGTCGGATCAGTTGCCGATCGACTTGGCCACGCCCTCGACCACGCTCTTCAGCTTGCCGGCGCTCTCGTCCGACAGGTCCTTCGAGGTGGCGATGGCGCCGAGCAGGTCCTGATGCTTCGTGCGCAGCGTGCTGAGCAGGCTGTCCTCGAACGCGCGGATCTTGTTGACCGGCAGCTTGTCCAGGTAGCCGTTCACGCCGGCGTAGATCACCGCAACCTGCTCTTCCATCTTCAGCGGCGAGAATTGCGGCTGCTTCAGGAGCTCGGTGAGCCGCGAGCCGCGGTTCAGGAGCTGCTGGGTCGAGGCGTCGAGATCGGAGCCGAACTGCGCGAAGGCCGCCATCTCGCGGTACTGCGCCAGCTCGCCCTTGATCTTGCCGGCGACCTTTTTCATCGCCTTGGTCTGGGCCGAGGAGCCCACCCGCGACACCGAGAGGCCGACGTTCACCGCCGGGCGGATGCCCTGGTAGAACAGGTCGGTCTCGAGGAAGATCTGGCCGTCGGTGATCGAGATCACGTTGGTCGGGATGTAGGCCGAGACGTCGTTGGCCTGGGTCTCGATGACCGGGAGCGCGGTCAGCGAGCCGTTGCCGGCGGCGTCGCCCATCTTGGCGGCGCGCTCGAGCAGGCGGCTGTGGAGGTAGAACACGTCGCCCGGATAAGCCTCACGGCCCGGCGGGCGGCGCAGCAGCAGCGACATCTGGCGGTAGGCGACGGCCTGCTTGGACAGATCGTCATACACGATCACGGCGTGCATGCCGTTGTCGCGGAAATACTCGCCCATGGCGCAGCCGGCGAACGGCGCGATGAACTGCATCGGCGCGGCGTCCGAGGCAGTGGCGGCGATGACGATCGAGTATTCCAGGGCGCCCTGGTCCTCGAGCACCTTCACGAACTGGGCGACCGTGGAGCGCTTCTGTCCGATGGCCACGTAGATGCAGAAGAGCTTGGCCTTCTCGTCGCCGCCGGCGGCGTGGCCGGGCTTCTGGTTCAGGATGGTGTCGAGGGCGATGGCGGTCTTGCCGGTCTGGCGATCGCCGATGATCAGCTCGCGCTGGCCGCGGCCGACCGGGATGAGGGCGTCGATCGCCTTCAGGCCCGTGGCCATCGGCTCGTGCACCGACTTGCGCGGAATAATGCCCGGCGCCTTCACGTCGACGCGGCGACGCTCGGTGGACTCGATCGGACCCTTGCCGTCGATCGGGTTGCCGAGGCCGTCGACCACGCGGCCGAGCAGGCCCTTGCCGACCGGCACGTCCACGATGGCGCCGGTACGCTTGACGGTCTGGCCTTCCTTGATCTCACGGTCGGAGCCGAAGATCACGATGCCGACGTTGTCCTGCTCGAGGTTGAGCGCCATGCCGCGCACACCCGACTCGAACTCGACCATCTCACCGGCCTGGACGTTGTCGAGGCCGTAGGCGCGGGCGATGCCGTCACCAACGGACAGGACCTGCCCAACCTCGGAGACCTCGGCCTCTTCGCCGAAGTTCTTGATCTGGTCCTTCAGGATCGCGGAGATCTCGGCGGCGCGGATGTCCATACTCGGCCTCTGTCGCTAAATCGTCAGTGCATGTTCGGATCGGATGGGGGCGCGCTTAACGCGCGGCCCGCATCGCGAGGCGGATACCGTTGAGCTTGGTCTTCAGGGACGCGTCGATCATGCGCGAGCCCATCCGGACGACGAGGCCGCCGATCAGGCTCGGATCGATGACCAGATCGACGTCCACATCGGACTTGGCGATGTCGCGCAGGGACGCCTTGATCTCCTCGATCAGCGCGTCGGACGGCCGTTCGGCCACCCGCACCTCGGCGCGCACGACGCCCCTCAAGTCCTGGACCAGAGACCGGAAGGCGCGGATCATGCCCGGCAGGGCGAAGAGGCGCCGGTTCGAGGCCGCGAGCCGGATGAAGTTGCCGGCCAGTCCGCCGATCCCGGCGCGGTCGAGCACGGCACCGATGGCGGCGACCTGCTCGTTGGGGGTGAAGGCCGGGCTGCGGACGAGGCGGCGCAGGTCCGCGCTCTCCTTCAGCAGGCCATCGAATTGATTGAGTGCTTCGGCGACTGCGTCGACCTGGCGCTCGTCACGCGCGAGCTCGAAGAGGGCGGAAGCGTACCGGCCCGCCACGCCTGCGACCAGGGGACCAGCCTCGGAACCGTTCTGCGCCACCCGTCGCTCTCTTCTCTGTTGCCCGCCCGATCCGCGCGCTCCGGCCGGGAGCACGGTGCGGATACCGTTCGGGACGTGGGATCGCGCCAGCAATGGGAACGGTCCAGGACCAGCCCTTGTGGCGCGGCGACCGCCTAGCATGCCAGCATGGCCGCACGCAACACGGACCGGCGCGGCTCTGCGCGCTACGGCGGCGGAAGTGTGACGTAGCCGGCTTCAGCAGGCCAGGCGATCACACCGCCGCGTGCTGGCGATCATCTTCGCCATGGCGTTGGCGCCGGGGTGACCGAGGATCCCGCTGTTGCCCAGGACGTACGAGGGCGTCGCGTAGAGGCCGAGGTCGGCTGCCATCCGCATCTGGCTCTTGAGCGCCAGCCGGACCTCCTCGCTGTCCGCGATCGCCTCGACGTCCGCCTGCGGGATGCCGAGCGCGGCCGCGGCCGTCAGGGCGCCGGGTCCGTCGATGCGACCGGGCTTGCTCAGCAGCGTCCGGTAGAATCCCCAGGCCGCCGCAGCGCCGAGCTTGCGCTGGACGGCCAGCATCACCTTTGCGGCCTGAGCGGATTGCGGCGACAGGATCGGATTGTTGACCAGGCCGACACGCAGGTCCGGATCCGATTCGTGCAACGCCACCACATCGGCCGCGGCCTTTCGGCAGTACGGGCAGTTGAAGTCGAAGAACTCGTAGAGCGTGGTCTGGGCCTCGCGCGGCCCCGCATAGGTGACCCCGCGCAGGTCCGGGATCTGCCCGGTGATCTCACCCGGCAGGATCGAGTTCGCGACCGGCCGGCCATCATCGCCGGTCACCGCGACGCGCTGGCCGTAGGATTGCGCGGCCGCGTGCCCGAGCCCGGCGCCCAGGGACGCGCCGGCCGCGGCGGCGATGAGGTGACGACGGGACAGCGCCATGGAATCCGTGCGGGACAGAGGGGATCGTTCGGCCGGAGCGGGGCCGGAACAGGAACTTGCGCCGACAGATGATGCCGGTTCGTGAACGCCGCCCTACCGGATCCCGGCCGGGCGGTCGCCAACCGCCCAGGCCAGGGCCTGGTCCAGACGGTCGTTGCCCCAGAACAGCTCGCCGTCATCGGCCAGGAAGGTCGGGGCGCCGTAGATGCCGCGGGACCGCGCCTCCTCGACGCTGACCCGGAGCCGGGTCTTGTTGGCCTCGCCGGCGGCGGCACGCACCGTCTGGGTGCCGTCGAGACCGAGCGAATCGAGGATCTCGACCACCGCGGACGGTTCGGCGATGGAGCGCCCTTCGGCGAAGCTCGCTGTGAAGACCGCCTTCGAGAACGGCACCAGCCAATCCTGGTCGTGCCCGTAGACCGCGGCTCGCACCGCGCTGAGGCTGTTCTGCGGAAACTGGGCCGGACGGGTGAGCGGCGGCAGGCCGAGTCGGGCGGCCTCGCGCTCCACGTCGCGCCACATGTTCTTGCCCTTGGCCGGATAGAGGTTGAACGGCGACGTCGTCCAGCCCTGCGCCGCGAAGAGCGGCCCGACCAGGAACGGCCGCCAGCGCACGGTCACGCCCGCATCGGCGGCGGCCGCCTCGATCCGCATCGCCGCCAGATAGGAATACGAGGAGGCGAATTCGTACCAGAACTCCAAGGTTGGCTGGCGCGCCATAGATTTCGCTTCTCCGATGCTCTCGTGCGGCCGGGATCAGGCAATGCCCGCGCCGCGCCGTACCTCACACGGCCGCAAGGCCGTCATGAGGCGAAACGCTGTCGATCGTCCGGCAACAGGCTACGCGCGAGGCGGCACGCCGGTTGCAGGCCGATGATGCCCGCGATAAGCCGCCGACACCCTGCACCAGTTCCGGAACCAGCATGTCCGATCCCGCGAAGAGCCCCGTGAAGAAGGTGGTGCTGGCCTATTCCGGCGGCCTCGACACCTCCATCATCCTGAAGTGGCTGCAGACCACCTACGGCTGCGAGGTCATCACCTTCACGGCCGATCTCGGCCAGGGCGAGGAACTGGAGCCCGCCCGCCGCAAGGCGGAGCTGCTCGGCATCAAGCCCGAGAACATCTACATCGAGGACCTGCGCGAGGAGTTCGTACGGGACTACGTGTTCCCGATGTTCCGGGCCAACGCGGTCTACGAGGGGGTGTACCTGCTGGGCACCTCGATCGCGCGGCCGCTGATCGCCAAGAAGCAGATCGAGATCGCCGAGAAGGTCGGGGCCGACGCGGTCTGCCACGGCGCCACCGGCAAGGGTAACGATCAGGTCCGGTTCGAGCTCGGCTACTACGCGCTGAAGCCCGACGTCACGGTGATCGCCCCCTGGCGCGAGTGGGACCTGCGCTCGCGCGAGCAGCTGATCGCCTTCGCCGAGCAGCACCAGATCCCGATCGCCAAGGACAAGCGCGGCGAGAGCCCGTTCTCGGTGGATGCCAACCTTCTGCACGCCTCCTCGGAGGGCAAGGTGCTGGAGGATCCGGCCGTCGAGGTGCCGGACTACGTCTTCTCCCGGACGATCTCCCCGGAGCAGGCGCCGGACACGCCGACCATCATCACCATCGGGTTCGAGAGGGGTGACGCGGTCTCGATCGACGGCGAGGCCCTGTCGCCCGCGAGCCTGCTGGCCAAGCTCAACCAGCTCGGCCACGACAACGGCATCGGCCGGCTCGACCTCGTGGAGAACCGCTTCGTCGGCATGAAGAGCCGCGGCATGTACGAGACGCCGGGCGGCACGATCCTGCTGCCGGCCCACCGGGCGATCGAATCGATCACGCTCGACCGTGGTGCGGCCCACCTCAAGGACCAGCTGATGCCGCAATACGCGGAGCTGATCTACAACGGCTTCTGGTTCTCGCCTGAGCGCGAGATGATCCAGGCGCTGATCGACAAGAGCCAGGAAAAGGTCACGGGCACGGTGCGGCTGAAGCTCTACAAGGGCGGCGTCCACGTGATCGGCCGCGAGAGCCCGCACTCGCTCTACGATCAGGACCTCGTGACGTTCGAGGAAGGCGCCGTGGCCTATGATCACCGCGACGCCGCGGGCTTCATCAAGCTGAACGCGCTCCGGCTGCGCACCCTGGCGCAGCGCAAGAAGCGGGACGCCTGAGCGGCCCCCGGGGGCCTCGCTCAGGCGGGCTCCCAGACCGACGCGGCATTCCTGCGGAACGGGCCGGGCCCGAGATCGGCGTAGCGCAGGAAGATCTGGAAGGCCGGCTGCATCTCGCGGTGAAGCCGGGCCAGGCTGTCGTCATCGGTGGCGCCGCCGATGTGCTGCCCCATGGCGTGCGTGTACGGTCCCGTCCCGCCATAGGGCCGCTCCAGGTCGATGCGCGGCACGCCGTGTTCCGCGTCCCAGACGTGGTTGAGCTGCGGGATCAGCGCGAGATGCGCGTCCGTCACCGCGAAGGTGATGTGCTCCGGCGTCTCGCCGGTGGCGGCATCCCGGAAGACGTCGGTGATCGCCGCGCAATCCAGCTTGGCGAGCGGGTTGTGGTATTGGTAGCGGCCGGGCTTGAGCTTCGCGTTCTGCGAGAAAACCGCAATCCCATCCTCGAGCGCCCGATGCTCCTCCTCGGCGCCGTCGTCGTCCCCGGTGACGTTGGCGATGTCGCCGTCCCGGTCGTGGCTGCCGTAGGGCGCCTCCGGGTGAATCATCGGCGCGCCGGGCTCGGCGCCGTTCCAGGCGACCACCATCCGGCGAATCAGGGCGATGCGCTCGAGGGTGAGGTCGTAGACGGCGTCGTTCATGGTCGGTCGGTCCCGGATGTCGTGGTTCTGGCGCCTCTCTTACAGAGCCGATTCGGAGGCTGCTACCGCCCGGTACGGCCTTGTTCCCGCATGGCGTCCGATCACTCATAGATGGGGTTTGATTTCGCGAATCGGGGATGCCCATGGCCGGTTCGACTGTCCACACCTGCGATCACGATCCGTTGGTGTTGCTTCCTGAAGCTGTGGCCTTTCCAGTCGACGTACGGCGTGTCGATATCCTCAAGATCGGCCGCAGCCGCGTACTGGTGCCGCCGGGCGGGCGCCGGGATACTTTTTTCTTGAATTGGCCACGCGTCGGCGACGATTGTATGGTCGAACGCAACCAGCCGGACGCACAGGATTGGCGGCCAATGTGGTCTCCGATTGATCGGCTTGGGGCGACCGACGCGGTCATCGCGAGCGCAGCGAAGCAAGCGAGGATAGCGCCTTGTTCGGGGAGCGCGCGCTGTACTTGGTCGCTTCGCTGCACTCGCGATGACTGTGCGGGACGATCGGCTCAAACACATTCAGCGGACGCTACCTGACACCGGCATGCGCCTCCTCGACCGATACCTGCCGACCTACCAGTTCAGCGAGATGCATGCCTGCCTGGTGGCTGCCGAACCTGCCGCGATCCTCGACCGCGTTGCCGCCTATCGACCGGATTCGGATCGATTCTTTCGGCTCATGATCGGCCTGCGGGAATGGCCGATGCGCGTCCTTGGCAAGCCGGATGCGGTGCGTCCGCAATTCGGCTTCGACGACTTCACGCTCCTCGGCCGGAGCGAGAGCGAGATCGTCTATGGGTTGGTCGGCCGGTTCTGGCGACCGGATTACGGGCTCGAGACGATCGCCGACGACGCCGCGTTCGTGGCCTGCGATGCGACGCACATCGCGAAACTCGCCCTTGCCTTCCAAACCCGGCGTGACCCCGACGGCCGGACCCGGCTCGTCACCGAGACCCGCGTCTTCTGCGCGAGCCGCGCCGCGCGGCTGAAGTTCATGCCGTATTGGCTGCTGATCCGCCCCGTCAGCGGTTTCTTGCGACGGCGCATGCTTGCGTCGATCAGGACCAGCACCGAAGCACGGGAGACCGTCATCGCCGGAGACAGCCCGTAAGCCCTTCGATCTGTCCCATCATGGCCTGGATCTGCGCGGCGCGGCGGCGGACCCCGGGGGAGGGGCGGCCGGCGCTGCGGGTGATCGGGTTCGGCAGCACGGCGGCCAGAAGGGCGGCTTCTCCCCGGCTCAGCCGGCTCGCGTCCTTGCCGAACCAGTGGCGGCTCGCCGCCTGCGCGCCGTAGATGCCGTCGCCCCATTCGGCGATGTTGAGATAGATTTCCATCATCCGCCGTTTGCCCCAGAGGGCGTCCAGCGCCAGCGCGAGCGGGATCTCGAACGCCTTGCGGATGTAGGACCGGCCCGGCCACAGGAAGACGTTCTTCACCGTCTGCATGGCGATGGTCGAGGCGCCTCGGCTCGGCGAATCCTCGTCCTCCACGACCTCGCGGATGGCCCCGAAATCGACGCCGTAATCGAGGCAGAAACGCTGGTCCTCCGAGGCGATCACCGCTTGGGGCAGCGCCGGCGCGATCGCCGAGAGCGGCACCGCATCCCGGCTCACGGGCTGAAGCGTCAACCAGCGTCCGAGCATCAGAGTCGACGGCGGCGTCACCGCGCTATAGACGAGCGCCAGCGTGAGCGTGGAGATGAATCCGACGGCGGGGAGCAGCAGGAGCGCTCCCACGATCCGGCGCACACGGCGGGACCGCCTCGGGCGAGCGCGTGGCAAGGCGCGCTCCGCCGCGATCCGCCTGGGTCCGGTTCGGTTGATCTTGATTTCATCTCCGCGCAAAGCGACGCCCGATTGATTTCGCCAGGCCAAGACCGGACGCAGCGCCCGATGACCTCGATACCCTCAACGCAGGCTCAGACCGGTTCGGTCAAGACGGCCACTCCCGCCGCCGGGTTTTCCCACAGGCTGACGCAGGTCGCCGAGACGGTCGAGACCTTCCTGGTCGAGCGCCTCGGACCAGAGGTCGGCCCCGGCGAGATCGCCCGGCCGCCGCGCCTGATGGAGGCGATGCGGCACGCGGTGCTGGGCGGCGGCAAGCGCCTGCGCCCGTTCCTGGCCATCGAGACCGCCCGGATGCTCGGTGGCTCGGAGGCCGCAGCGCTCGCGGCCGGCGCCGGTGTCGAACTGGTGCATTGCTACAGCCTCGTGCACGACGACCTCCCGGCCATGGACGACGACGACATGCGCCGCGGCAAGCCGACGGTGCACAAGGCCTACGACGAGGCGACCGCCATCTTGGTGGGCGACGCGCTGCAGACGCTCGCCTTCGAGATCGTCGCCGACCCGACCTGGCAGCCGGACGCGCGAATCCGCGCCGACCTCGTGCTCGGGCTCGCCCGCGCCTCAGGCCTCGGCGGAATGGTCGGCGGCCAGCTCCTCGACCTCACCGCCGAAGGGCGGTTCGGCGCCGCCACCATGGACGTGGACGACACCCTGCGGATGCAGGCGATGAAGACCGGCGCAATCCTGGCCTTCTCGGTGGAAGCCGGCGCGATCGTCGGCGGGGCCGACGAGGGTCAGCGGGCGGCGCTGCTGCGCTATGGTCTGGCACTGGGCCAGGCGTTCCAGATTGCCGACGACATCCTCGACCGGGAAGCCTCGCCCGAGGCGATGGGCAAGGCCACCGGCAAGGACAAGGACGCCGGCAAGGCGACCCTGGTGGATCGCCTGGGCCTGGACGGCGCCCGGGCCGAGTGCGACCGCCTGGTCGGCGTCTGCGAGGATGCTGTGGCGCTCTGGGGCGAGGGCGCCCGGACCTTGCGGGACGCCGCCCGCTTCACGGTGGCGCGCAAGACCTGAACCGCTTCCCGCAAACCGGTGCTGCGCATGCGCTCGGCGCAGGGCCGGCCGGCTCGCGACAATTGAACGGATCGGTTTGACCGCCCGGCAAGGACGCGGACGCGACCGTCGGGCATGCCCGCCTACCCGTCGCTCTCCCGCATCCTGGCCGCCGGCTCGGGTCTCGGCGGCCTTGGCTATCTGATGACTCGCACGGACCCCTCCGTGGAGGGTGTCCTGACTGGCTTGTCGTGCCTCGTCCTGTGTGTCGGCTTCTCCGCGCTGCCGGCTCCGAAGAGGCCGACGCGGCGTACACCCGCGCCGCCGTTGCGTCCGCCGGTGCCCGAGCCGCGAACCATCGACCCGCTGTCGGGACCGCAGCCCCACCGGCTGCTCATGGCCCAGGTCGTGCAGCCCCCCGCCCCGCCAACCCAGCCGGAGCGCAGCGACGACCTGCAGCCTGGGCGGACGTCTTGAGCCCTTGCCGCCGGGGAGCAGCAGCCTTGTCGCGTCAGGCCCGGTTCTTCTTGTTGTAGACGTCGAGGCAGACAGCCGCGAGCAGCACGATACCCTTGATGACTTGCTGGTAGTCGATGCCGATCCCGAGGATCGACATGCCGTTGTTCATCACGCCGATGATGAACGCCCCGATGACGACCCCCGAAACCTTGCCGATGCCGCCCGCGGCCGAGGCGCCGCCGATGAAGCAGGCCGCGATCACGTCGAGCTCGAACCCGACGCCGGCCTTCGGGGTCGCGGTGTTGAGGCGCGCGGCGAAGATCATGCCGGCGAGCCCGGCGAGGGCACCCATGTTGGCGAAGGTCAGGAAAGTGAGCCGCTCGGTCTTGATGCCCGACAGGCGTGCGGCCTTGATGTTGCCGCCCAGCGCGTAGATGCGCCGCCCGATCGTCGTGCGGGTGGTGACGAAGCGGTAGATCATCACCAGCACGAACATGACCAGCAACACGTTCGGTAGGCCGCGATACGAACTCATCTGGTACGCGAAGGCCAGGATCACCGCGGTGATAATGCCGTTGCGGGCAATGAACGAGGCCAGGCTGTCCGGCGAGCTTCCGTGGCGGACCTGAACGGCGCGGCGCTGCCAGTTCATGCCGAGCAGGAGGAGCGCGAGCACGAGCCCCATCAGCATCGCGGTCCAGGGCCCGGCGAAGTTGACCAGGAAGCCTTTGGAAAGGAGCTGGAACACCTCCGGGAACGGCCCGATCGAGGCGCCCTGCAACAGCGCGAGCGTCAGGCCCCGGAACACCAGCATGCCGGCGAGGGTGACGATGAAGCTCGGGATCCCGAGATACGCCACGAACGCGCCCTGCAGGCCGCCGATGGCGGCGCCGACCGCGAGGCACACGATGGTCGCGGTGAACGGGTCGATGCCGTAATGCACCATGAGCAGGGCCGCCAGGGCGCCGACGAAGCCGACGATCGAGCCGATCGACAGGTCGATATGGCCGGCCACGATGACCAGCAGCATGCCCAGCGCCATCACGACGACGTAGCTGTTCTGCAGGATCAGGTTGGTCAGGTTGAGCGGCTGGAACAGCACGCCGTTCGTCGTGTACTCGAAGAACAGCGTGATCAGCAGCAGGGCGATCACCAGCCCGTAATCCCGGAACTGCGAGGTTCCCAGGAAGCCGCGCTTGGCGCGCGCATCGGCAGCGGGCTTGGCGTCCGGGACGGACTCGGGACCGGGGGGCATCGTCTTGGCCGCAGAGGTCTCGGTCATCCGTTCAGTTCCTTCGAGCGCATGATCGCGCGCATGATCGCCTCCTGGCTCGCCTCCGAGCGCTGGAACTCACCCACGAAACGCCCCTCGTTCATCACGTAGATGCGGTCGCACATGCCGAGTAGCTCAGGCATCTCGGACGAGATCATCAGCACGCCCTTGCCGCCCTCGGCCAGCTCGTTGATGATCGCGTAGATTTCGTACTTGGCGCCGACGTCGATGCCCCGAGTCGGCTCGTCCAGGATCAGCACCTTGGGGTGCGTGAACAGCCACTTGCTCAGCACGACCTTCTGCTGGTTGCCGCCGGACAGGTTTACGGTCTGCTGCGCGACTCCGAAGGAGCGGATGCGCATCTTCGCGCGATAGTCGGTGGCGACGCCGCGCTCCTTGTCCTCGTCGATCACCGCGGCCCTGGACACGCCCGGCAGGTTCGCCAGCGTGGTGTTCTTGGTGATGGTCTCGTCGAGCACGAGGCCGAGCTGCTTGCGGTCCTCGGTGACGTAGGCGATGCCCGCCGCGATCGCCTTGCCGATGGACGAGACGTCGGCGTCCCGGCCTTCGATCCGGACTTGGCCCGAGATGCCCTGGCCGTAGGCGCGGCCGAACAGGCTCATGGCGAGTTCGGTGCGGCCCGAGCCCATCAGGCCGGCGATCCCGACGATCTCGCCCTTGCGGACGGTGAGGCTGACGTTGCGCACCACCGCCCGGTCGGCGTGGACGGCGTGGTGCACCGTCCAGTTGCGCACCTCCAGCATCACGTCGCCGAGCCGCGGCTCGCGGGCCGGATACCGGTTCGCCATCTCGCGGCCGACCATGCCCCGGATGATTCGGTCCTCATCGACGGTGCCGTCACGGCAATTCAGCGTCTCGACCGTGGTGCCGTCGCGCAGAACCGTGATCCGGTCGGCGACCTTGGAGATCTCGTTGAGCTTGTGGGAGATCAGGATCGACGCGATACCCTGTTCCCGAAAGCTTACGAGCAGGCGCAGGAGCGCGTCACTGTCCTTTTCGCTCAGGCTCGCGGTCGGCTCATCGAGGATGAGCAGCTTCACCTTCTTCGAGAGCGCCTTGGCGATCTCCACGAGCTGCTGCTTGCCGACGCCGAGATGGGTGACCAGCGTTTCGGGGTTCTCCTCGAGCCCCACGGTCCTCAGGAGGCCGACCGCCCGGCTGAACATCCGGTCCCGGTCGATGATGCCGAACCGGGCCGGCTCGTTGCCGAGGAAGATGTTCTCGGCGATCGACAGGAACGGAACCAGCGCGAGTTCCTGGTGGATGATGACGATCCCGACGCGCTCGCTGTCCGAGATGTCCCGAAACGCGCTGAGGCGGCCCTCGTAATGGATCTCGCCCTCGTAGGTTCCGTGCGGGTAGACCCCGCTCAGGACCTTCATCAGCGTCGACTTTCCGGCGCCGTTTTCCCCGACCAGGGCATGGATCTCGGCCGGCCGGATCGTCAAGTTGACGTCGGAGAGCGCCTTGACGCCGGGAAATGTCTTCGTAATCCCTCGCATTTCGAGGACGGGCTGCATGCGACCAATTCCGGCTCGTCGTTCAGATGTCGGCAGCCGATGCCGGGGATGCCGGCATCGGCCAGGATCGATCGGGACCGGACCCCGGCCCCGCCGCGCTTATTTCAGCTGGTCGAGCGTGTAGTAGCCGGTTTCCACGAGGACCGGCTTCCAGTTGTCCTTGGTGACGACGACCGGCTTCAGCAGGAAGGACGGGACGATCTTCTTGCCGTTGTTGTAGGTCTTGGTGTCGTTCACCTCGGGCTGTTTGCCGTTCTCGATGGCGTCGATCATCGCCACAGTCACCTTGGCCAGCTCGCGCGTATCCTTGAACACGGTCGAGTATTGTTCGCCGGCGATGATGGACTTGACCGATTGCAGCTCGGCATCCTGGCCGCTGACCACCGGCATCTTCAGGCTGCCGGAGCCGTAGCCGACGCCTTTGAGCGACGAGATGATGCCGATCGAGATGCCATCGTAGGGAAAAATGTAGATCCACTAAGGTCCACTGCTTTCCTCTGCAGTTTATAACTTAGCTTGCTGTAATCCTCCCTTGTTCACGCAAGTCCACTCCTGCATATTGGACGGAAATTGGACAGGTTGTGGTCGATGACGAAGCGCGTCCGTGACACCATTCTGGATAGCCCGACTGCGCGAGCGAAACTGAAGCTGCAGTCGAAACCTTACTTCCGGGCCATCGATCGCGGGCTTCACCTCGGCTACCGCAAGGGCAAGACCGGAGGCACCTGGGTCGCCCGCCGCTACCTCGGGGACGAGCGGTACGCAGTCGAGGCGCTCGGCCGGGCCGACGATCGGCTGGCGGCGAACGGCACGACGATCCTGACTTTCCAGCAGGCGCAGGACCGGGCGCGCGGGCGGATCAAGGAGGTGGAAGAAGCGGAGCGGATCGCGGCACTCGGCCCGGCGATCAGCGTGCGCAGCGCCATCCTAGCTTACATTGAGGTATGCGAGGCCCGCGAGGCGAAGAATAGGAACGGACTCGCTCTGCGGCGGCAAACTCGCTCGCGGCTAACCAGGCATGTGCTTTCGAATGGGATCGCGGACAAAGCCCTACAGGCGCTCTCGGTCGATGACCTACAGACGTGGCGGTCGGGGGCTGGCACGGTGCTGAAGGACGGAAGCGTCCGCCGCATCACCAATGACTTCCGGGCGGCTTTGAACGCCGTCGTTCGGCGGCACGCAGCTCAACTGCCTGCAACGATCAGCATGACAATCCGCAACGGCCTGACGGCGGAGCCATCCTCCGCGCCCATCGCCCGTGAAGCTCAGATCCTGCCAGACGCCGATGTTCGCCGGATCGTCGCAGCCGCCGTTGAAATAGATGCCAACGGGGGATGGGACGGCGATCTCTATCGCCTTGTCCTTGTGTTGGCAGCGACCGGCCTTCGGTTCTCGCAGGTCACCCGGATGACCGTCGCGGACGTGCAGGTCGAGCAGAACCGGCTCATGGTACCTGTGAGCCGCAAGGGCACCGGTACCCGCCACACCTCCCACATCGGGGTCCGTGTCGCTCCCGACGTGATCGCCGCGCTGCGCCCGGCACTGGTTGGCCGTCGCGGGACAGAGACGCTGCTCATGCGCCCTCGGTGGCAACTGGTGACGGTAGGGAAGTTTGTGAAAACTGGCCGCGTCCTCTGGGCCAATGCCACGGAGATGCATGCCGCTTGGGCGACGATCCTGGACAGAGCCGAATTGCCCCGGGATTTCGTGCCCTACGCGCTCCGGCACAGCAGCATCGTTCGCGGCCTCCGGGCCAACCTACCGGTTCGCCTCGTCGCTGCGCTCCACGACACATCCACCGCGATGATCGAGGCGCACTACTCGGCCTACATCGTCACGGCTTTGGATGAGTTGGCAGCGCTTGCAGCAGTGTCATTGGTCACACCCGCACCGACGCAGCTTCGGAGCGTCGGATGAGCCGAAAGGTCTCCATTCCAACATGGGTGCCACTCGGGGCCAAGGCGATGCAGGACGTAGCGGGTCTGACCAACGATGTTGCCGTGCGGCTTTTGACCGACCCGCGAATGGAGCAGGCATGGAAAGATTTGCGGCGCGTACCTGAAGCAGCAGATATGCAGGAGCGGATTTCAAAGATCAGCGCAGGTCTTTCTCCTGACGCTTATGGAAGAGACATAGGCGCCTTAACACCATTTGACCGCCAGTCTGCAGCCCTATTTTACCAAGTCATGATTGAGGTTCATCAGCCTCAAAGGACGTATTGGACCAAGAGCGAAGCCGAAAAACTAGCGCAGCCTTTCTTGGATGCTGCTAGGCTGTGCAAAGAAGCGCCCACCTCTGACATCACGATCCAAGGACGAGACAATTTACTTGCGGCTCTTCGCCTTGTCGAAGAGTACTTCCAAGATCAAGGTCAGATGCGGCAAATGAATAGCAATCCGCGAGTCCTTGGTCGTCGCCTTCCGAACGTCTCTGATCAGAAGAGAGGGCATGCCCGGATGGTTGCGACGATGATCCGCGACCTCTTCAATCCGGACCCGGGCAACTTCCCTCATTCAGCAGTCGCTCGTTTTGTAGCTGTCAGCCTCGACCTCGACGACGAGATTGACGAGCTGAAAGAAAGCGTCCGCGATTGGTGCAAGAACCTGCCGCCGGAGCGGAGTGCCCCCAGTAACTGAGGGGGCTCCAATAAGAATTTTTGTTACTTCCGTTCCGGCGGGAGATTGGCGATGGCTAACTCAACTCCACCACGGCTTCCGTGGGTTTGCGGAGTTAGCCAATGCCTCGGACAAGTATTCGTCTTCAGACGGAGACCGCCGCCGCGTCGGTCGCCAGTCCAGCTCAGGTCATCCGGTCAGACGACACGCGGGCCCTGACCGTCTCTGAGTTCTGCGACCGCAATCAGATCGGCAAGAGTTCTTACTTCTATCTTCTGGCCATCGGCCGCGCGCCGAAAACAACCCGCATCGGACGGCGAGTCATCATCTTCCCGCAAGATGAAGCCGCTTGGCGCTTGAGCATCCAAGAGACCCCGCTGCCGGCTTCGCTCCGGCGCGCCGCTGAAGCTGCCACTCAGAAGGAGGCTGCGTAGCACCATGCCCCTGAAAACAGTTGAGGGACGGAGCGCCGGCCAGCGCTCACGTCCCTCGGATAGTGTCGCTCGCTCGACCGACACCTCCGATATAACACCCCGCCGTCATCCCGCCAACGCCCTGACCGCAGTCCTCGACCGTGAGGGCATGGTGATTGGTGTGCTTGCGAGCCGTGTGGAGGCCCGGGCTTTCCTGCGGGGAGGCTGCGCATGATCACGGCCGCCAGTCCCATCCACATTGCTACCATCAACGGCGTCGCGGTCCGCTTTTTCCGTGGGCCAGCGGATGGCCCCGACATGCCGTGGCATGCCCATGAAGAACTGTTGGCGGCGCTCGCGCTGCCACGCGACCTGCGCCGTGCCCTGAAAGCGGCGCTCCTGAAGAGCTGGAAGGAGTCCTGCCACACGGTCGAGGCCGATGGCGAACCGGTGCTGATCGCGCCGCACTTCGTCGCTCAGGGCCTGATCGGTATGGCCCAAGAGGTCGGGAAGGGCATCACCACGACGCCTGACCTCGTCGACCGCGAGTATGCCGGCGCTGGGGTTGCCGCGATGAATGCGCTCACGGCGCATATCCCGGCGGCTGGAGATCGGTTCACCTGGGCAATGCAGGCCTTCCACAATCAGGGAGGCTCGGCATGATGGACCTTCGCTCCGCAGCGCGCGCGCTCGGTGGCGAAGTGGTCGGCCGGGGCATCCTCTGCCCCGGCCCGTACCATAGCCGCCAGGACCGCTCCCTCAGCATCCTGTTCGACGCCTCGGCGCCGGGCGGGTTCACCCTGCACAGCCATGCCGGCGACGACTTCGGGGCCTGCCGGGACTTCGTTCGCGATCGGCTTGGGCTTCAAAGTGTTCACAAGGTGGACACTTTCAATTCTCCCGGCGCCGGGAGAAACCGTTCGCCGGCGAACGGATCTGAATTGGGCGGCGCCTCCCGAATTGTTCCGGCGCCGGAACAGGGTGAGGGGGGTGGTGAAACACCATCCCCTACCGCTTCCGACCGCTCGGCGCTCGCCCTGCGGATCTGGCGCGAAGCCCGGCAGCCGGCTGAGTCACCAGTCGCCCGCTACCTCGCTCGTCGCGGCCTCGACCTCGTCAACGATGTCCACGAGGTTTTGCGGTTTCATCCGGGCTGTCCCTTCGCGGGGAACCGGACCCGGGCGATGGTCGCGCTGGTGCGGAACATCGTCACCAACGAGCCACAGGCGGTCCACCGTACGGCGCTGAGCCTCGACGGCCAGAAGGTCGAGGTGAACGGCAAGGATCGCCTCGCCCTCGGGCCGATTGGCGGCGGCGCCGTAAAACTCACGCCCGACGAAGAGGTGACCACCTGCCTCGGGATCGGCGAGGGGATCGAGACGACGCTCTCGCTTCGGTGCGTCCCAGAATTCGGCGCCTCACCTGTGTGGTCAGTCCTGAACGCGGGCGGGATCGCCAGCTTCCCGGCGCTGCCCGGTATCGAATGCCTCTGGATCGCGGTGGACGACGATCCGGCCGGGCATGCCTCGTCCGAACTGTGTGCCGATCGGTGGCGCCGCGCCGGGCGGGAGGTGTTCCTCGTCCGCTCGACCGTTGCCGGCGCCGACCTCAACGACATCGCCATGGAGGTCCGGCATGGCTGAGCCAGCCTATACCATCGAGCGCCTGCGCCCGCGGACTGAGCGACAGGAGGGCGGTGCCTCCCGAGCCACTTCGGCTATCAGCATCCGCTGGCACGGCGACGCGGACCCGAATGCCGACCGGGCCTGGCTCGTGCGGGACCTCGTCTTCGAGACCGGCAAGGGACTGCTGGCGGGCCAGTGGGGCGGGGGCAAGACCTTCGGGGCCCTCGACCTCAGCGCGTCCGTGATGACCGGCAGCCCCTTCGCGGGGAAGCGGGTGATGCGGCAAGGCGGTGTCCTGTTCATCGCGCCGGAAGGATCCTTCGAGATCCCGATCCGGTTGCGGGGCATCGTTCAAGGCAAGCTCGGGCCGGACGCACCGGACCGGCTGCCGTTCGCCTGGATCGAGGAGTGCCCGCGCCTGCTCGACGCCGACGCCGTGCCGCAGCTCGTCACCGTGGCTAAGATGGCTGCCGAGCACCTGTTGGAGGCGTTCGACCTGCCGCTGGCCCTGATCGTGATCGACACCGTCGCGGCCGGCGCCGGCTTCATGGACGAGAACTCAGCCGCCGAGACGCAGCGGGTGATGAACGCCATGGAAGCGCTGAGCCACCAGACCGGCGCTTTCGTGTTGGGCGTCGATCACTTCGGCAAGGCGGTCGAGACCGGCACCCGTGGCTCATCAGCCAAGGAAGCCGCCGCCGACGTGGTGTTGGCGATGCTCGCCAGTCGGGACGAGGCCGGCACGATCAGCAACACTCGCATGGCAATCCGGAAGGTGCGGGGAGGGCGGTGCGGCTACGAGATCCCCTACGCACTGGAGGTGATCACCGTCGGTGAGACTTACGACCGTGAGCCAATCACAACGTGCATCGTGAACTGGCAGACGGATCGGATCTCAGCCGCAGCGACGGCGGTCGCCAAAGAGCGCTGGCCCACGTCCCTCAAGGTCTTTCGGCAGGCCCTGACCACCGCCTTGGACGAACATGGCATCCGAGCATGGCCCTTCGGCAAGGAGGGTGCCGAGGTGCGTGCGGTGGCCCTTCAATCGGTGAAGCTGGGGTTCAGCACGATCTACCCTGCGGATGGCGACGACGAAGCCAAGCGGGCGGAAGCGAAGCGCAAGGCCTTCAAGCGCGCGGTGGAAACCTGTCTGAACCGAAGCCTCATCGGGTCGGTGGCCCTCAACGGTGTGGATCACCTCTGGCTTCAGCCGGACACGGACTAACCGGACATCCGAGACCGGACAGACAGGACACTCCCTAGTGTCCTTGTCCTGTCCGTCCGGAAACGGACAGCGGACATCCGGGACATTTGTCCGTTTTGTCCGGTTTGTCCGGTCGGTTGAAGGGGAGGGGGGTGGTTCGGAGATTAGGGGCGCGAGATCAGGTCAAAATCGCGGATTTAAGCTGCCGAGATCGAAGCATTGCCGTCTCATGGCAAACAAACACTTCAGTGGATCGCAGTGAACCGTTACGCACCAATGACTTAGCGATCGATCTACACTATCTTACCCAACCAATGTCCAATAAGGCACGTGGTTCGGTGGCAGATAGTCCCCACATCGCAGCACTTTCGCCGGCACATCGCAGCCGGGTCACGAACGGCTCATCGCTGCTGACGATCGCAGACGGCCGCTCGGCTTGGGCGCGTCGCATGCGTGACCTCATGGCCCTGCACCTCTCAGACCTCGGCGGTGACGCAGCGGTGTCCGCGGCGGAGAGGAGCTTGGTTCGCCGGATCGCCACGTTGACCGTCGAGCTGGAGCGGATGGAGGAGCGGTTCGCCAGTGATGGCGAGGCCAACGCCGATGCCCTCGACCTCTACTCGCGGACTTCAGGCAACCTGCGCCGACTCCTGGAGGCCATCGGCCTGCAGCGCCGCCCCCGGGACGTGACGCCTGACCTACGCGACTACATCGACGCGAGGCCGGCAGCATGAACCTGCTCAAGGCCATGTCCGACCCGAAGCTGTTCGGGCCTTGGTTCAAGGACGCCGAGACCTGGTCGGCCTGGAGGAGCTTCGTGGGCGCCCTGTTCGGGCTGCCGCTGTCCGAGGCCGAGGCGACCACCTACCAGGCCTGTACGGGCCGCTCTGAGGCTCCTGAGGCCGCTTCCACCGAAGCCTGGCTCATCTGCGGGCGCCGCGCCGGCAAGAGCTTCGTGCTGGCCCTGATCGCCGTCTATCTGGCCTGCTTCCGGGACTATCGCCAGTACCTCGCCCCGGGTGAGCGGGCGACCATCCTGATCATCGCCACGGACCGTCGGCAGGCTCGGACCATCTTCCGGTACATCCGCGGCCTGCTGACCGAAGTGCCGATGCTAGCCCGCATGATCGAGCGGGAGACGGCGGACGAGTTCGACCTCACCAACCGCGTCACCATCGAGGTCGGGACCTCCTCCTACCGCGCCGTCCGCGGTCGGACCCTAGCAGCTGCCCTGTGCGACGAGCTGGCGTTCTGGCCCTCCGACACCTCTGCCAGCCCCGACTACGAGATCCTGGACGCCCTGCGCCCGGCGATGGCGACGATCCCCAACGGGATGATGCTGTGCGCCAGCAGCCCCTACGCGCGGCGTGGCGCCCTCTACGATGCCTTCCAGCGCTACCACGGTCGGGACGACGCACCCGCGCTGGTATGGCGTGCCGCGACCCGCACCATGAACCCCAGCGTGCCGCAGCGGCTGATCGACGAGGCCTTGGAGCGAGACCTGCCCAGCGCGTCGGCGGAGTACCTGGCCGAGTTCCGATCCGACGTTGAGAGCTTCATCACCCGCGAGGTGGTCGAGGCCGCGATCCCGCGTGGTGTTGTCGAGCGGGCGCCCCTGTCGAAGGTCTCCTACTATGCGTTCGCGGATCCGAGCGGCGGCGCATCGGACTCTATGACGATGGCGATCGTCCACCGTGAAGATGACCGCATCGTTCTAGACGCCGTCCGCGAGCGCAAGGCCCCGTTCAGCCCTGAGGCGGTGGTCGCGGAGTTCTCGGACCTGCTGAAGCGCTACCGCCTGACCAAGCTTGTCGGCGACCGGTACGCGGGCGAGTGGCCCAAGGAGGCGTTCCAGCGCCACGGCATCAGCTATCTGCCGGCCGAGAAGCCCAAGAGCGCGCTCTACCTCGACCTGCTGCCGAAGCTGAACAGCGGCGAAGTCGATCTCCTCGATGTGCCCCTGCTGGTGACGCAGCTCATCACCCTGGAGCGCCGCACGGCCCGCGGCGGCCGGGACAGCATCGACCATGCTCCCGGCGCCCACGACGACCTCGCGAATGCGGTGGCCGGCGCGGTGGTCGGCATCGGCAGCAAGGCCAAGCCGCTCGTCGTCACCCCCGAGATCGCAGCGGCGTTCGGATCCCCCGGATCGCGCGGCCGCCTTCGCTACGGGAGCACGATCTGATCATGGCGATCACCTCGAAGCTCACGAAGAAGACCGGCCCGCTCGACCCGTTCGCCAAGGCTCTGGTTCGCGAGCTGAGCAAGCGTGTGGTCATCGGCATTCCTGGCGACAGCATGCACGCTGCCGAGAAGGGCGAGGCGCCGATCAGCAACGCTGTGCTGGGCTACCGCTTCGAGCACGGCGACCCTGAAACAAACTTGCCCGCCCGCCCGCACCTCGTGCCGGGCGTCGAGTCGATCCTCGACCAGGCCCACGCCCGATACCAGGCCGGGTTGAAGGCGGCCTTCCTCGGCGACCTCGCGGCTCCCGAGAAGGCTCTGCACGCAATCGGCATTCTCGCGGTCAACGCCGTCCAGGCTCAGATCACGGAGGGCGCCTTCGCGCCTCTCGCCGAGCGCACGATCAAGGGGCGGCTCCGGCGCGGCCGGACAGGCACCAAGCCATTGCTGGATACCGGACAATATCGCCGGTCGTTCCAGTACGTCGTCACGAGCCGCAATATTCGAGAGTGAAAGACTGACTATGGGTTATCGCGTCTGCCTCTACTCAGCACAGTCCCTGATTATCGACGGCCGTCCCTGCCGGCGCTGGCCTGCCGCTGCTTACACCGGCGTCGCCAACGACCAGCGATACTTCGCCATCGTCCAGCCGGGGAACCTCATGTCGCCCGCCTGGGCCCCGGCCGCGCAGGTGACCGGCAACCCGGCCGATGGCGGTGTGGTCGAGCTGTACCCTGTCACCGAGAAGCCGAGCGATGTGCCGGCCTCGAACTTCGTCCCGTGGACCCCGCCAAGCAACTGAGGAGATCTACCAATGAACGTTGAGACCATGGAACGCCTTCTGGAGTTCTGCATCGGCAAGATCCCTGACGAGGACATGCTGGCGCTCCACGATATGCTAGCGAAGGGCGTGCCGGCGAAGGAGATGGCGGCCGATGCGGCCATCAAGGGTCGGCAGATCCTGGCGATGGACTGCCAGGCCCGTGGCTACAGCGTCGTGAACAAGCGCGGCCTGATGTCGATTGCCGCTGATCGTGACGCCATCGTTGCGCTGACGCCCGACATGTTCCGGCTCAGCGACGGCAGTGCAGTCGGTGCCGTGCCGCCCGGCAAGGTGATCCACTCCAAGCAGCCGAGCCGGCCGATGACGGCCAGCGAGCGTGCCGCCGCCAGCAAGGCGTTCCCCAATATGTTCAAGGGGGACTGAGCGATGGCGAAACCAGCACTCACCCTGATCTCGCCGGCACGCTCGCCCGCGCGGCAGCGTCTGGCCGACGCGATAGCCGAGCGCGACCGCCGGGCCGCGCTGGTCCAAGCCAAGCGCGCCGAGGTCAAGGTTCTAGAGGAACGGCGCTGGTCGATCTGGAGCCGGCGCGACACGCTGGAGGGCGATCTTCGCCGTGCTGAGGGCGGCATGAGCGAGGTCGCGCGCCGGGAAGCCCTCCTGCGTGGCGAAGTCGGCGATCAAGGTATGGCCGAGACGGTTCGTGCCGAACTGGCCGAAGTGAACGCCGAGCTTGTCCAGTCGCGGAAGGCCGAAGCCGCGCTGCTGGACGATATCCAGTTGCTCGACACGCCGTGCATGATGGCGCGGATGGATGTCGATGAGGCGATCGCGGCCGTGTTGCAGGCCGATCCAGCCCGCGCCGCCTTGCTGGACGAGCTTCAGCAGCTGCAGCCCCGGGTGACGATGCTCCGGCGGGCGGCCAACGCCACCTTCGGGCTCTCGGATCCCGGCGACGGCTATTCGCCGGGCAGCACCAATGCGCTGCCGTGCCCCTGGCAGGCCGCTCGCGACCGGCTCGCCTCCGATCCGGATGCCCGCCTGCCCATGCCGGAGGATGTGTTTGCCGAACCGCCCCCGCGGTCGGCTGCCTGAATGCAGTGCGATCACCGGGATCTCCCGCAGGGCGAGGGAACCGGCCGCGCAGCGAGTGCGGGGTGAGCTTCACCCGCACGGCGCCCAGCCGCTGAGTGGCGCTCTCCAAATAACCGGCGGCAGACGGGACGAGCAGCCGATGTTCGATCCCGCGCCCAACACAGCCTCCGGCGCGCACGCCGTGCCGGGGGCACCTCCTGGGAAAGCGAGATGTCTGAGCAGTACCTGCGCAACATGTCCGTCGAGATCGAAGGCGGCGCGACTTGGACCTACCGTGGCGACGAGAACGGCGGGCAGGGCCTGCGCATGACGTTCGAGATCACCATGGCGGACACCTCGACGCCGAACGTGGCGCGGATCGGCATCTTCAATCTGGCGGACAAGAGCACCCATCCGGCCTTCTTCAGGGGCAAGACCGTGACGGTGTCGGCCGGGTACGTGACCGGTCAGTCCTACGTGCTGTTCAAGGGCGAGATCCAGCAAGCCCGCAACCTCCGCGCCGATGTCACTGACAAGGTTCTGGCGATCCTGGCAACCGATAAGAGCGGCCCGCGCAACTTCGCCGTCGTGAACAAGACCTTGTCTGCCGGTCACACCTACTATGATCGCGCCATGGTCTGCGCGGATGCCATGAAGGAACTCGGCGCCGGCATTGGCTACATCGATAAGGACGCGCTGTCCAAGACCAAGTTCTCCCGAGGCTGCGCGCTGCATGGTGGGGCCAAGACCCATCTGCGCGAGATCGCTTTTGCGACGGGGACCTCGTGGTCAATCCAGCAGGGCAAGCTACAGATCCTCGGCAACAAGAATGCACTGCCTGGCGGTGACATCGTCCTGAACAGCAAGACGGGCCTGGTTGGCTTGCCGATGCAGACGGTCAACGGCATCGAGGGCGTCTGCCTGCTGAATGGCGAGATCTATCCGGGGCGCGTCGTCCAGATCGATCAGAAATCTATCCAGGCGGCTGAGTACGATCCGAGTATTACGGGCGAGCCGAACAACAGGCTTTTGGATCTCTACGGCATCGCGGCCGATGGAAGGTACAAGGTCATCTACAACGGCCACATCGGGGACACCCGAGGTGAACCGTCCTTCACCAACTTCATCTGCGTGAAGCTGAGCGCCGGGTCAGTCCCCTACGCCATGGCCGCCAGAGGGATCGGATACCCAACCAATGGACAGTGAGAGCCAAGACTACCTTGAGCCGCGCTCTTTCGACGGCGCCATGAAGGGCGTTCGGGTCGGCCTCGGTCACTACGGCATCGAGGCCGATGACGAGATCTGCACACAGGTTGCCGTGTCGGTGCTGACCGCCTTCGTGGTCACGGGTGGCCTTGAGCCCGAAAGCCTTGAGCGGCTGCGCGGCCTGGTCCTGCGCGCTGCAACCGCACAGTTGGAGAGCTAGACCATGGCGCCCGAGTTCGAGATTGCCGGACACCGGTACCGCTTCGACGGCATGAAGGCCCAGACGGAGACCCGGATCCAGCGCCGGTTCGCCCCGCTGATCGCCGAGGCGCTGCCACTTGTGCTGGCTGCTGGCTCGCGGCTGGCACTGCGGCCGAACATCGACATGATCAAGATCTCTCAAGCCGTATTCGGCGCTTGGGGCAAGCTCTCCGACGACGACACGGACATCATCGAGCGCGCGAGCCTGGGGACCTTGTCCCGTGAGGTCGGCGGCGAGTGGCACCAGGTCTGGCCCAAGGGCGATCCGGAACCTGCCTTCCCCGACATCGATGGCGCCGTGATGCAGCTCCTGATGGGCAGCGCCCTCGGCTTCACGGTCAAGCGGTGGATCGAAGGAGGCGGCGACCTGGTGCCGGCCGAGATCCGCACCGCCATGAACAAGCTACACTGAGGGGACGACCATGGCCGACAACTGGCTCTCATCCTTCGCGGTCGCCCTCGGGTTCGAGGTCAACACCGCCCAGCTCAACACCGCCAAGAAGTCGATCGCTGACTACGAGGCTGCGGTGAAATCCGCCGAGAAGCGGATCGAGGACGCCCGCTGGGCGGGTGCGAAGACCGAGCAGGACATCGCCAAGCTGACGATGGAGACGAACCTCAAGGAGGCACGGGCTGCACTCGCTGCCGCCGAGCAGAAGGAGAAGGCCGAGCAGGAGGCCGCCCGGAAGCGGGACGCCCGGCACAAGGATTTCATGGCCGGCATGTCGAAGCTGGCGCTGGCAGCGACCGCCATGGCGACCGCGGTGGGCTACGCCACGAGCCGGGTGGCGCAGTCGTTCGACCACCTCGGCTTCGTGTCTCAGCGGACCGGAGGCTCGATCCAGGGACTCAACTCACTGGCCTACGCGTTCAAGCAGGTCGGTGGCACGTCGCAGCAGGCCATCGGCGCGGTCGAGAGCTTTTCCAAGGCCATCCGCGAGAACCAGGGCGTGAAGTCCTACGTCCAGAGCCTGGGCGTGGACATGACCAAGCCCGCCGAGGAACAGCTTCTGGACTTCGCGGACAAAGCGAACTCAGGACAGTACGATGTCGATTTCCGCAAGGCTGGTATCGCCGGCATAAGCGAAGAGGATTTCAAGCTCCTCACGCAGTACTCTGCCAAGATCAAGGAATTCCGCGCGGAGTACAACGCCACCACCAAGGCGCTCGGGATCGACTCGGCCAAGTCGGCTGAAGCCTCGATGGCGTTCCAGCGGACCATGACGCGCCTACAGGCAACGATTTCCGCGCTCAGCGACAAGCTCATGGTGAGCCTGGCGCCAGCGCTTGAGAAGATCCTGAAAGGCTTCAACGACTGGATCGCGGCCAACCCCGGCAAGGTGGACGAGATCCTGACCGGCATCTCCAACGCGGCGATCTGGCTGGCGACGAAGCTCGGCGACCTGCTGAAGCTGTTCACCGGCTCGAACGGCGACGAGTTCATGAAGAAGTGGGAGGCGTTCGGCGACCGCATGCGGCAGTTTGCCGACAACGTGGACCGCATAGCCAGCGGGATCGAGAAGATCGCCCGCTTCCTGTCGTGGTCGTCGGGCACCAACACCGTGCTGGGGAACGGGCAGCGCACCGCCCAAATCCTCGACGCGATGCGAACCGGGCAGCCCATTCCGCCGGGCGTCGTGGCCACGCCGGGTGCGAGCGCTGGGCCGGTGCAGGACAAGCGCAACTGGTACGAGCGGCACGCCCCGACGATCCTCGGTGGCAAGCCGGACCCGAATGCGCCTGCGGACGCCCGTGGCGGCCTTCGCGCCCGTGCAGCACGTGCGATGCGCGGAGACCAGTCTGGGGGCGTGGCGGCCAATCCTGGCGCCTACAAGGACGTGCTGGATCACATCGCCCGATCCGAGGGCACGGCGAAGGCCCCTGGCGGCGGCTACAACACGTCGTTGGCGAACGGCCTGCTCCTACCCGGTGGCAAGGAGCAGGATCTGACGAAGCTGACCCTCGACCAAATCGACGCCTTACAGACGGGGATGCTCAACCATCCGTCCAATCGCTGGAACAGCAGTGCCATCGGCCGCTACCAGGTCGTGCGGACGACGCTCCGGGCACAAAGGGAAAAGCTCGGCCTGAAGGGTTCGGACCTGTACGACGAGAAGCTACAGGATCGTGTCGGTGCCAATCTCGCCCGTCAGCGTGGCGCCGATCCTACGGGCCTCAAGAACGAGTGGGCGTCGCTCGTTGGCGCTAAAAATGCGACCGCTGTTGAGCTGATGCGCAAGGTTGACCCGAAGGCATCCACGATGCCGGCGGATCGGCGGCCGATCGAACTCAAGGCGCCAAAGATCGAGGTGAAGGGCGCGGACGGCTCGACCGCTGCACCGCAGATCCATATCCCTGGTGTGCCTCGGATGATGCAGATGCCGGACTTCGACGCGATGAAGGCGATGACGCCCCTGCCGCCCGGCGCCAACTCGGTGGTGAACAACGGGGGTGCCACCAGCAAGTCGGTGAACCAGACGTTCAATCAGAACACCACGATCAACGGGGCCGAGAACCCCCGGCATGCCGCCCGCATCATGGAGAGCGCGTTCGGCAACATGCACAGCCTCGCGCTGCAGAACGCGCAGTCGGCGACGGTGTAGACCTGATGCCCACCTCAGCTGGACGACTCAGAGGTCTCAAGCATCAGCGGATACGTCTTTCCAACCAGGGAGGATGGACTCCGGTGGCTTGCCTCGACGGGTTGCAACCGCGGTCGGCAGAGTTATTACGTAACGGAGAACAGAGTCCGCGAAGTTGCGGGCATCCTCCATGTCGCCCTCCGAAACTGGTGTTTCATCATGAATAGCGTCGTTGCGGACGATGCGAACTTGATGCGCCCAATCTCCGATCTCTGAGGGTAGCAGGCCATCTTCGACAAGCTTTTTAATGCGCTTGTCGAGCATTCCAACAATGCCTGGGAAGCGCCATTTCAAACCGGTTTCAAGCGCCTTGCCGTACATTGCCGACGCCGCTGAGGGATTATGCAGACGATAGTTTTGCTCTGCTTGCCTAAAATCTTCTGCGACGTTCTCGGGAAGACTATCTGGTATACGGTACGGCGATGTGGCAGGATGCGTTTCCTCCAAGGTCAGATCAAGAGGCGAAATGCCAGTCTCATCTCTGACTAAGCGATCACGGATGTGCGTCAAATTTTGATGCATTGCATTCGGGTCATTCATTCGAAGGACGAAGCCAACAGGACGGTTGCATTCCGAACAATAAGCCGAGGCAGACAACCGAAGCTCTTCGGCCGATCGGTTCGGCATCATCTTTCGAGAGTTTGTCACCGGCCATTCAAAGGCATGAGTGACTCTCATCCCAAGCTGTTGGGTCCCGCAATGTGGACAGTCGGCACGGATAATCGCCATGTCTGAAAATATCTCGGTGACTGAAGCCATGCGCAAGGCAGAAGGGCGCATCCGGGATGCCAGAAGGTCTAGTAACCCCGGTGAGCGCTTAAATGCCCTGATGACCGCATATTGGCACACCGCGCCGATTGATCGTGATGCCTTTGTGGCCGCGCTAGCGGGGAATTTGGCATTCGCGCCCGTTCGGCCCGCGTCGTCTAACCAGACGCTGTAACCGCTCCGCCTTCAGCGCCGCTTCCACGAGGCGGCGGATGGGGTCAGTGACGAAGCTTCGGGGAAGCGCCGGCGAACGAAGCGATACCATCCGCCTCGACCATAGCCATGAAAGCCCGGTAGGCGTCTTCCTCAGTCGCGAAGCGCTCCTGCCATTGCGTGGTTCCGTGCGACATATGAAAGACCTCCAGCCGCCAGGGATCCTGAGTGCCTGCGAACCGGTAGATCTCTACGTCGATCGTCTCACCGTCGCGGGTGAACGGGCCAGATAGCGACGAGTGCTCATAATCGCAGTCATCGTCCTGTGAGAACGCAGCCATCAGTTCGGTCGCGCTCTTCCCAGCACTGTGATGAGGCCGCCGGAGAGCAGTGAGATGAACAGGATCACGAGGCCGGCTTTCTGATAGCCCGCATCGTGGAGGAGCCGGATCGACGCCACCGTCACGACCATGACGCCCAAACCTACCGCCAGGGGCTCCGGCCTCATTTTAGGTAGCCCTTCGCCTTCAGGTGCTCGGTGAGGAGCTTCTCCATGAAGCTGGACATCGACCGCGTGTCGTCCTTGGCGGCCTTCTCAGCAGCCGCTTTCACCTCAGGCGGCAACCGGAGGGACACCGGCAGGGACTTGGGGGTGTCGACAGGTGGGCGGCCCATGGCGTCCATTAAATGTAGTTGACATGCTGTCTGACTACATTTAATCACAAAGGCAGGCCGAGCGGAAGCGGTAACTTCCTCCCGGCCCTGACCCTGCAACGTCTGGGATCTCCGTCACATGGCTATCCACCACCCTACACCGCCCTTCGGCGGCGGTGAACGCCCCCGCTTGCCTTCACCACAGGTAGGACCGGTTACACAGGCCCTAAGGGCTTGCCGTCCCGTTGATCCAGCTGACCTGGCCATCGCCGACATCCAGATCGGTCTGGCGAGCTTCTTCGCCGATGCCGACCGTCAGCGAGTTCGTGAGCTGCGACGCCAGATCGCCGACCGGATCGAGGCGGACTTGGCCCTGCTCGATGCGCTCGCTGGCGATGCCGACCTCGAAGACAGTCATGACGCCGAGGACCTGACCGACGACAACGGCATCGCCGACCTCGCCGCGATCGGTGAGCAGGGCTTCCCGGGCTACGGGGGCTGCTTATGAGCCAGCGCGATCATCGCCGAGATAACCTGGCCAACCTCATCTCCGACATGGAGAGCGACGTAGCCGATCTGCTACGCTGGGCGACCGTGGTCTATGACCTCGGTTCCTCCGACAACTGCGACCGTGAGGGCGTGCAGGTTGTCGGCTCCGCCATGGAGGCGGTGGCGAAGCGGGTCAAAGAAGATTGGAACGCGGCATTCGTCATGTCGCGCGGCTTGCGGGAGGTGTCGCGATGACCCCCTCCACCCGTCGCGCCGCGCTCGGTGCCATCCTCGTCGCCCCGCTCGCAGGTGGGGCCGTCATGGCCCTGCCTTCAGGATCCGGAGGCCTGCCGGACCACGAGGCCCGGTTCCTGACCCTTGTGCCGATGCTGCTGCCGAAGCTGGTCGAGTATGACCGGCTCTGGGCCGAAGCGACCCGGCTCTACACCGTTGCCGAGGCAGCGCATCCACGTCCGGATCCGCGGATCTTCGACATGGCCGCACAGAAGGAAGCTCACCAACGGATCGAAGTCAGTCCGGAATGGCAGGCCTATCTCATGGCCCGTGAGCCAGCCGATGCCCTCGACAATCAGGTCGATGAAATCGTCTCGCCCTTCATGGATCTGCCGATGGTGAGCCTTCCGGCGATGCTGCTCAAGCATCGGATCGGGATGACGCTCGGCCAGTACGAGAACGACGCTCTGAGGGACATCAGCCGGCTGGCGAAGGAGGTGCTATGCGCGTGATCTACGCCTTCCTCGCGGTCCGGATGCTCCGGCTCGCCCGCTTCGATCTCGCCCGATCTGACATGCTGTACCGGGACGGGGATGCAGCGTTCGCTCGATCCCGGGAGCGAGTGCGACGAGCCGAGGCTCTAGCCGCTCGGGCGGACCTGCCGTCGATGGCCTCGATGCGGCGAGGGTGAGCAACTGACAGGTTGTCGGTTGCTGGCAAAGCCAAACGTAATGGCCCGGTTGGCCACACCAGCGGGTGCAGATGCCAACTTGGCGCCTGCAACGGATGCACTCGCAAAGTCTGCGCTTGCATCGGTTCAAGTGGCAAACTCTGCCACTTGCTCGACCGAGGAGTCGCCACGTTGGCGAAAGCTCGGTGAGCTTAGGGGGTAGCAATTCGCGATCCCCTTGCATCCACGCCCGCCGGGCCGCCACCGTCGAAGTGAAACCGTCGGCGGACGTGGAAGGTCGAGAGGGGGCCCCGACGAAGACACGATAGCGCTGAGAGGTTGACGTTGAGTTGCTGGCCTCCAGGCAGCATCCACGCCCGCCCCTCTGCGCTTTGAGGGGTACTTCGGGACGGGCGTGGAAGGTCGGCTGGAGAGTCGACAGTCGAAAATACGGCCATCTGGTCCACTCGTCGACAACCTATGACCGGCACCCTGCAAACAATGGGACGTTGTGGATGGCCTAGCGGAACAATGGCAGTCCTAAGCCAAGTATGCAGAGGCCAACGAGGAAGAGGATACCGCTCGCAACCTCAAAGATAATCTTCAGCCGTTCGGACACCAACGAGGCCCCCGCGAAGGCTGTACCGGCTACCAAACAGACCAAACTCAACACGACCAACGCAACGCCTCTCCATTGGGATGGATAGGCAATCTACGGTGGGCAAGGTCGGCAAGTTTCAATCGCTAGGTGCGGGGTTGGTATCGCTCCCTGGCAGACGCCGCTCGCGCATCCCGTGCGGGCAGGGCATTCCACCTCAGTCCACATGGGCTTATTGGACAGCGCTTGGACGGGCGGGGGCTGCAGCTAGGCTAAGTTGTTGCAAACAAACGATCGGCAGGGCTCACTTTCATGTGCCTCATGCCATCGTAGGGCGACAGGACCGCATCGAGCTTGGCACTGCCGTAATAGGCCGAGAGCAGGTTATCCATGCGTGCCTGGGCGGTGGCCGGATCCCAGCGCAGGGTCGAGACCTTGTCCATTCCGGCCTGGCCAGAGCGCACGACCAGTTTCTTCGCGTCGATATACGGCTTCAGCACCGACAGCGCGCCGTCGTAGAAGAAGTAGGCGTTGTTGTCGTCCGGCGAGCCGCCGAACAGCTCGATGTTGAACGGGCCCTTGCCGTCCTTCAGCCCGAGCGCGTCGACAATCGAGTTGGCCTGCTGCACGCCAACCTGGAAGTTGTCGAACGTGGCGTAGAAATCGACGTTCGGGGTTCCCTTGATCAAGCGGTCGTACGCGATGACCTTGACGCCGGCATCCTTGGCTTTCGACAGCACGTCACTGAGCGTCGTGCCGTCGATCGACGCGATCACGAGGACTTTTGCCCCTTTGGTGAGCATGTTCTCGATCTGGGCGAGCTGATTCGGGATGTCGTCGTCGGCGTATTGCAGGTCCGGCTTGTAGCCCTTGGCGGACAGCTGCTTCACGATGTTGTTGCCGTCGTCGATCCAGCGCTGAGACGACTTGGTCGGCATGGCGACACCGATCAGGTCGCCGCCGGCGGCGAGCGCCTCCGGCACGGCGATGCCGGCCAGCATCGTGGCAGCGAGCGCGAGCCTCAAGAATGACTGCTTGGTGATCATCAAGTCCCCCCGGTCGTATTGTCGTCCCGCGCGCCGGATCGGCGCACGCCGCGTTGAGCGAATGCTTATGGGATGGCCCGCCCCTCACCGAACCGTTGGTGGCATGCTGCTGCCTTGGAGAAATGGAGGGATCGGGAA